>URJF01000101.1 GCA_900548085.1 uncultured Oscillospiraceae bacterium
GTGGTACAACAAAAAATGTTACCAAAAAGGTAACGCTCAAAAAGGATAAGGATTATACTGTGTCCTACAAGAATAATGTGAATGTGGGTACTGCCACCGTTACCGTAAAGGGAAAGGGTGACTACACAGGTTCAGCAGAAAAAACATTTAAGATTAAGGCTCGTTCTTTTTCCGATTCGGCTATTAAAGTGACTAATACAAAAACTATCGTCGGCAAAACTGCATCACCTATCGTAAAGTATAACGGCAACACTCTTAAAATTGATAATGACTACACCGTGTCTATGAAGAATAATAAAAAGACAGGTATTTCATCAGCCACTCTCACCATCACAGGCAAGGGCAATTTTAAGGGCAGCAGAACATACAAGGTTCATGTTTATCCTGCAAAGGTTAAAAGTGTAAAGGTATCTGATAAAACTACAAATTCCTTAAAACTCACTTGGAAATCCCAAAGCTCCGATAAAGTAAGCGGCTACAAGGTCTACAAATGTGATGTAAAGGGAAAGAACCTAAAGTATATCACTACAGTCACCACAAATAGTGCAAAGATTAAAAATCTGAAACCCGGTTATCACTATTGTTTCGTGGTACGCTCCTATAAGACAGAAAAAAACAATACTATATTCGGCGACTACAGCAGTATTTGTGATACTGCCACAAAGCCGGCTAAGGTTAAGCTGAATTCTGTTGTCTCAAAGAGTAAAAAGCTCAACATAAAATGGAAGCAGATTACTGCCGACGGCTATGAAATTCAGTATGCAAGAGACAGAAATTTCAAGAAGAGCGTCAAAAAAGTAAGAGTAGGCAAATCCTCCTCAAAAACAATTAAGGTTGGTGATAAAAAGGCATATTATGTCAGAGTCAGAGCCTACAGAAAATATAATAGTAACAAGGACACTGTCTATGGTGCATGGAGCAAAACGCTCTCATCTAACAGCGATTATGACCATATTTATGCCACATTCACCACATCATACACAAACAGTAGCAGTAACAGATGCAACAATATCCAGACTGCCGCTAAGTATATAAACGGCACAGTTCTTATGCCGGGTGAGACATTCTCATTTGATAAAGTTGTCGGAAAGCGTACTACAGCAAGAGGTTTTAAGGAGGCTCCGGTGTTTACAGGCGGCTCCGGACACGGTATGGGCGTTGGTGGAGGCGTATGCCAGGTTTCTACCACTGTGTTTAATGCGGCTTTGCTCGCAAATCTCAACATAGTAGAGCGCCATCAGCATTCCCAAAAGGTAGGCTATGTTCCTTATGGCAGAGATGCCGCAATCAGTTGGGGTACAAAGAATTTTAGATTTAAGAATAATACTAAGTATCCTATCAAGATTAAGATGACCACTAAGAACAAAAAACTTACCTGCACCCTTGCAGTGTGTGAAGATGTTAAGCCCAAAAAGGTTTCGCTGAAGGTTAATTATTCCGGCGGCAAATATGTCCTTAAGCGTTATGTAGGCGGAAAATGTAATTATTCCACTTCTTCTAAGTATTAAGTGAAAAATCACAGTACAAATTATTGTACTGTGATTTTCTTTTTCTTGCTTATTTTTGCATTTATGGTAAGATATATGTATATCATTTTGAATACGGAGATTACTATGGAGATACTTATTTTAGTTTTGAGCGTTATTTGTATCGTGTTGCTTATTGTTGCTATAGCTTTGGTTAATAGGAATAAGCCGCAGCAAAATAATGACGCACAGCTTATCGGTCAAAAAATAGATATGTCGTCTAAGCACACCTCGGATCAGATAGTCAATTTGACTGCTCAAATGCAAGGACTGACCGAAAAGAATTATCAGCAACAAATTAAGCTGATGGAAACACTTAATGTGAATGCCGAAAAGCAGACTAAAGCTATCGGTGAGGCTATTGCGTCTATGCAGGAGAGCAACGAAAAACGCTTGGATGAAATGCGAAAAACCGTTGACGAAAAGTTGAACGAAACACTCCAAAAGCGTCTTAATTCCTCTTTTGAGCAGGTGTCTAAGCAGCTTCAGGATGTATATAAGTCTCTTGGAGAAATGAAAGAGCTTTCAGGCGGTGTTACCGAAAATGTTAAGGGGCTAAACAGAGTACTTACCAATGTCAAGTCCAGAGGCACTTGGGCAGAGGTTCAGTTGGGCAATATACTTGACCAAACCATACCTAATATGTATGAGACTAATGTTAAGACTAACAAAAAGTATAACGGTCAGGTTGAGTTTGCCATTCGTATACCAAATGCAGATGATGATACAGTAACATGGCTTCCTGTTGATTCTAAGTTCCCGATGGAGGATTATGCCAGACTTTCAGCCGCCAGTGAAAGCGGAAATCTTGAAGAATTAGAAAAGGCTAAAAAAGCCCTTGAACAGAGAGTAAAAGAGGAGGGCAAAGCAATAAAAAATTATATCGCTCCTCCCGACACCACACCTTTTGCCATTATGTACTTGGCTACCGAGGGTTTGTATGCAGAGATTACGAGTAGCAAAACCGGTATTGCCGAAAAGTTACAGGCAGACGGTATTATGATTGCAGGTCCGAGCACTATTACAGCTTTGCTTAATTCGCTTGCTATGGGATTTAGGTCTATAGCTATCAACGAAAAGGCTAATGAGGTTTGGAAAGTTCTCGGTGCCGCAAAAACTCAGTACGAAAAATTCGGCGACCTTTTGGCAAAGGCTCGCAAAAAAGTTGATGAGGCGGGAAAAGTTCTCGATGAGGCAGATCACCGCAACAGTATTATCCAAAAAAATCTTCGTACAGTAGAAACTCTCGAATCTAATGACGCCGATTCAATACTTGGTATAGAATAATCAAAAATCGCAGGCATATAATATTGCTTGCGGTTTTTGATGTTCAGCAGATTATAAAAAAATAAAAGGTTGCAGATTTCTCTGCAACCTTTTGTCAGTTATGCACATTATGTCAGTGTTTGATGTCGTCCCACTTAACACCGTCGATTTGGAACAAATCGTCGAACTCATATGTATTGTGTTCTTCTTTAGTGTGGTTAGGATACCAAACCTGAGCAAAGAATGGGTTAGTTTTAGCAATCTGATCATAATCCCACTTTTTCTGAGGAATGTAGCACTCAGGGCACCAGTGGCCACCCAGGAGAATAAGAGCAGGAGATGCTTCGAATTCTGCACCGCAGTTGCCGCATTTCCATTTCAGTTTAGTAGCCATATCGCCCTTCTTCATTTCAGTGCTGAGACATTCACCGCCACGGAACTTAGCAGCTTGCTTCATATCTTCGATATCAAGCTCTGATTCAGGCTTAGACTCATCATAGCCGTGATCAAGCTTATAGTTGTCAGCGTCAGATGTGTCCTTGTTGAAGTTAATGATTTCAAAGTCTTCCCACTTAGAAGGAATCTTCTCCCATTCCTCATAGGAGCCGTAGTAAGCAGAAAGTCTTACAGAATTCTTTGTCTTAACCCAGTCGAGAGTACCGAAATCCTTTGTTGATGCTATCTTCTTCATGAATGGCTTTGCACAAGCTGCAACGAGATTCTTTGGAAGATAGCGAGGAATTTTGAAGTAGAATTCAACATGGTCTGCGAGTCTGTTAAAGTAATCTTTAACAGGGAGGTTCTCACGGAAGTGAAGGAATTCCTCCAGCTTGTCACCGTCAGCGTAGAATTGACCATGGAAGTTCTTTGTGATGAACCAGTTTGGTTCAAAGAGTTTTTCAGGACCTGCGAGACCGAGTGTTCCGAGAAGGAGATGCTCAAACTCGTAGTTGGAAATTCTGTATTCCTTACCTGAACCGATGTTAAAGAAGTGATTCCAGAAATCAGAACCGAGGTTGCCTTTTTCATCTTCAAGTACAAGATTGCACATAAGACGACCGGAGTCTTCTACTGTACACCACTCGAGTACACCGTTAATAGGTACATGGAACATGATAGGATCCATATTCTTAAGAATGTTAGGATAGAGGATACCTGACTGACGCATAACAACCCAGTTTTTGATACCGCTTTCTACGAATGTACGCTCTGCAACTGTCTTTGAGATTGCATAGTGGTCGTAGATAGAGATTTTGATTGGGTCGCCGCAGCGTCCCCAGTGGATAGGATAGTTACGGTCACCGGTCTCTGCTACTGTACCGATGTATGCTGCCTTGATTGCATCAGGATCATCCTGTGCCAAAATAGCCTTGCAGATGTTCTGGGCAGCACCGATGTTTGTCTTTTGTGTTCTGTATGGCTTCCAGTCAGCTGTAGGTGATACCATACCGCCGATGTGGAGTACATAATCAGAGCCTGTTACACCCTCTAATATTGAGTTGTAGTCTGTAAGGTCGCCCCATACTACTTTAACATTAGGCTTAGCCATAAGTGGTTTAAGCTTTTCGATATTTTTTTGGCTCTTTCTAGCAAGCATCTTGATATTGATTTCGTTAGGATGCTTGAGCATTTCTTGGACTGCAGCCCAGCCCATGTTGCCGGTACCGCCGGTAACAAATACAGTTTTCTTTGCCATTAGTTTTCCTCCTTTAATGTGCATAAAGCTAAATATTATTCAGCCTCAAAAAACTACTCTCTAATTATAAACTATTTATAAATAAATTACAAGATGTTGTTTCAAAATTGTTTATATTTTGCTAAATTTTCCCTTTTCATTATTATATGAAAAATCTGTTGACATCAGCTTCGTTTTGGTATATTATAGGTACAACAAATGAATATTTTGTTATCGAGAGTAGCCTAGGGACAGGCCCTGTGACGCTACAGCAACCTGCTTAGAGTAAGGTGCTAATACCTGCGGCATGCCGAATGATGATCGTTTTGCATACGGTGCCGATACTGTATGCTTTTATTTTTGTAAGAAAGAAGGAGTTTATATATGGCAAAGACATTATTTACCAGCGAATCCGTCACAAAGGGACATCCCGACAAAATTTGTGACCAAATCAGCGACGCCATTCTCGACGCTATGATTGCACAGGACCCACAGTCCCGTGTTGCCTGCGAAACCACTGTTACCACAGGTCAGGTTTTGGTTATGGGCGAAATTACTACTAAGGCACAGGTAGACATTCCGTCTATTGTGCGCAAGACTATTGTTGATATCGGATACGATGATGACAAAAAAGGCTTTAACGGCAATACCTGCGCAGTTCTCACTGCTATTGACCGCCAGTCTCCCGATATTGCTATGGGCGTTGATAAGTCCTATGAGCTTAAGAACAACGAGGAGGATGAGGATAACCTTAACGGTGCCGGCGACCAGGGTATGATGTTCGGCTATGCCTGCAATGAGACCCCGGAGCTGATGCCCCTGGCTATCTCCATTGCGCAGAAAATGGCCAAGCGCCTGACGGATGTGCGCAAGCAGGGGCTGGTGGACTATCTGCGCCCCGACGGCAAGACCCAGATCACCGTGGAGTACGATGAGAGCGG
>URJF01000102.1 GCA_900548085.1 uncultured Oscillospiraceae bacterium
GAAATGTATGCCGGAATTGTGCATACGGCGCTTTAGTTTAAGAATATTTGCGCCATAGTCACCTATACGCTCAAAGTTTCCTATAGCGTGATTCAGCTTTGACAGCTTAACAGAATCATCTATATTAAGGTTCATACTGCTGATTTTAACGAGATAGGTTTCAAGTTCATCCTCGTACTTATCAAGTCGCTTTTCGTTAGAGCTAATTTCATCATCTTTAGTATGAGAGTAAACACGGACAAAGTCAAGACAAAGATTAACATTTTTTTCTGCAAGCTCACCCATTTGGTCACAGCTCTCCTTTACCTTGTCGAGAGCAAAGGACGGAGACATAAGGAATCTTTCGTCGATAAGTTCCTCTTTCTTATCATCGTACTTGTCGGGAATAATGAGACAAGCAAGCTTTTCCAGCTGTTTTCCGAACGGGAACAAAACGACGGTTGCAAACGCATTGAACAGTGTGTGTATGGTAGCGATGGTGGCACCGTTGGCGGTAGACTGCACTATAGGCAAATCAAATATTGCATTTGCACCATAGAACAGAATCATAGCCAGTGCTACACCGATAATATTAAATGTAAGATGAACCACAGCGGTACGCTTTGCATTTTTGTTTGTACCCACAGCGGCAATAATGGCAGTAATGCAGGTACCTATATTCTGTCCCAAAATAATAGGAAAGGCAGATGCTACGGTAATAGAGCCTGTAACTGACAACGCCTGCAAGATGCCGACAGACGCAGACGAGGACTGAATAACAGCAGTAAGAACCATACCTGCCAAAACGCCCAAAAGCGGATTGGAAAACTTTGTGAGAACACCCGTAAACTCGGGCACATCCTTAAGCGGAGCAACGGCACCGCTCATAGCCTCCATACCGTACATAAGGACAGAAAATCCAATAAGAATAGAGCCGATATTTTTCTTTTTATCGCTCTTTGTGAACATATACATAACGAGACCTATAACAGCCAAAACCGGAGTAAACGATGATGGCTTTAGAAGCTGAAGGAACAATGTTCCTCCTTTGATGCCGGTAAGGCTCAAAAGCCACGCAGTGACGGTAGTACCGATGTTAGCACCCATAATGATACCGATAACCTGGTGCAAATCCATAATGCCGGAATTAACAAATCCCACAGCCATTACGGTAACGGCACTGGATGACTGAATTACACCGGTTACAGCAGCGCCTAAAAGCACACCTTTAATTCTGCTGTTGGTCATTCTTTCGAGGATGGACTCAAATTTTCCCCCACCCAATCTCTCTAATGACGAGCCCATATAGTTCATACCGAACAGGAACAACGCCAGTCCCCCGATAAGGGACAACACATTAAAAATTGACATAATAATAAACCTCACATTTTTATTACGGTTCTAATGTAAATTAGCAGAGTTAAATCACAGTTCGGTTAATGTTAAATCTATGTAAAATAAAAACCGCTCTGCCGAAACAGAACGGTTAGTATAAATTATGTAGTGATTATGCCATAAAGGTGCGGATAACCTGCTCGCAATCCTGTGCGTTCATAATCTTAGGAACAGGATAAAGCGGGTTGCCCTCCTTCAGTGCTCTGCTTACGAGAGTAGGCATATCCTCTTCTTTAATCATATCGAATTTTTCGGGGATATTCATTGCCTTATTCATTCTTCTGATTTCTGCGATAAATGCCTTACCCTTTTCGGAAACAGACATTGAGGATGAGGTGATGCCGATAAGGTCAGCGAGCTTAGCAAGCTGAGGATACGCAGCCTCTCCGTACCAATCCAAAACATAAGGCAAAATAACTGCGTTAGCAAGGCCGTGAGGTGTTCCGTACAGACCGCCCAAATTATGAGCGATAGCATGAACATAGCCTACATACGCATGAGTGAATGCTCTGCCGGCATAATAAGAGCCCTTGAGCATGTTGCCTCTTGCTTCGATATCCTTTCCGTCATTGTAGCATTTTTCGAGATTCTGATGAATAAGCACAGTAGCCTCTTCAGCCTCTCTGAGAGTTTCTTTGGTGTTGCTGTGGCCGATATATGCCTCAACAGCGTGTGTCATAGCATCCATACCCGTAGTAGAGGTGATGTGCGGCGGCAGACCTACGGTAAGTTCCGGGTCAAGCACTGCATATTTTGGACGAAGACAAGTGTCGTTGATAGCGTTCTTCTCGTGTGTTTCCGGATCGGTGACAACAGCAGCAACAGTAGTCTCTGAACCTGTACCGGCAGTGGTTGGTACTGCGAAGAACGGTGGGAGCTTTTTGTGTACCTTGAGCTGACCACGCATATCACGAACTGACTGATTAGGCTTTACAACTCTGGCACCTGCTGCTTTTGCACAGTCCATGGAAGAACCGCCGCCAAAAGCGATAATGCCCTCACATCCGTTCTGGATGTACATATTCTTTGCGTCTTCTATGTTGGGGATAGTCGGGTTTGGCTGAACGCCGTCATAAACAACATACTCAACTCCGCACTCATCCAGCTTAGCAAACATCGGGTCAAGCAGATGCAGTCTCATAAGTCCGCCGTCTGTAACAACGAGCACTTTGTTGATGCCTTTGTTCTTTATGAACTCGGGCAGTTTCAAAACCGAACCGGCACCTTCGAGAAGCTCCGGCTCACTCCAGTCCATAAAACACATAGCAACCTTAAAGCATTTTTGGTAAATTCTGTACCAAATCTTTTTTAAAGTCCAAAGCATTTCTTTTTCCTCCTTATTTTAGTTAATTTCATTTTACACTCTTTTCGCTCCCATTGCAACAGTTTTTTGACCGATGTCGCAAATTTAAAAAACTGTTGAAAAGAAAACCGACTTGTAGTACAATTTAAGCTACAAATCATATATATGTATTCAAAAGAGGGATGAAATATGCCGAGATTTGATAACGAAGGCTTCGACAAAAATCGAGTTTCACGAAATGACAGACGAGACCGCTCTGTGCCCGACAACGAAAATTACTACGGCGGATACAACGAGGATTACAAAAGCAATGACTACTCCTCTGCTCCTGTAGTGGACAATCAGGGCAACAGATACTATGACGACTACAATCAAAATGATATTCAACCGCCTGTACACAGTGAGAGACAAAACGGCTATAACGAGAACTACCGCAGAGAAGATTATGAAAATGCCTACAAAAACGGCTACGGAAATAATAACAGCGGATACAATGATTCTCTGCGTGGATTTGATTTACCCCAAAGGTCACAAAGAGGGCAAAATAATTCACCTAAGCGCAGTGGCTCAAGAAGCAAAAGCAGAGGCGGCAAAGGCAAAAAGCCAAATAAAAGCAGAGTGCTCAACAAGCCGAAAAAAATATTGCTGTCTATAGTTGCGGTATTGTTGGTAATAATAATTGCAATCAACTCTGTAATCAACGGAATACTGAATAAAATCACATATGACGAAAAGGTTGACAACAAATATGTTACCTCCACTGAGCTAAAAAGTGATTCATCAGTCAAGAATATACTCCTGTTAGGTGTAGATGCAAGGTCAGATGATGATGCAAAAAAGAGTCGTGCGGATACAATGATGCTCATTTCCGTAGACTCAAAGCATAAGACGATAAAGATGACATCATTTCTCCGTGACACCTGGGTGTATATTCCTGCAAAAGGAAGCAGTCAAAGACTCAATGCGGCTTGCAGTTACGGCGGATACAACAGTGTTTGTGATACTATAGAATACAATTTCGGCATCAAGATAGACGGATATGTTGTGGCAGATTTCAGTATGTTCAAAATTCTCGTTGACAGCATAGGCGGTGTAACGGTAAATGTTACAAAGAAAGAAGCAAACGAAATAAACAGCCACAAAAAGCGCTATGGCAATGTTAAGATAAAATCAGGCAAGCACAAGTTGACCGGCAAACAGGCTCTTGCTTATTGCAGAATAAGAAAAATCGACACAGACTTTATGCGAACAAAAAGACAGCGCACAGTTATGCGTTCTATAATAAAAGGCATAAAGAAAAGCGGTCCGATATCGCTTATGAAGATGGCAAAGGGTGCCGCTCCGTATATTGAAACCGATTTAACGAAAGGCGAAATTAAAAGAATCGCTTTTAGGGCTTTGATGTGTCTGAAGAACGATATGGCAGAAAGCCGGGTACCGTTTGAGGGAACATGGAAGTACGCAAATATCGGCGGTGCAAGCGTTATATCCATAGACAAAGATGCAAACAAAGAAAAACTGATAGATTTAATTTACAACAAAACCGCAGAAGAAATAAAGGCAGAAAACAAATCCGACAAGAAATAATAAAAGAGACGAAGCTCTGTTACAAGGCTTCGTCTCTTTCTTTGTGTCTATTATTGTTTACAATTCGTAAATTGACAGTGCAAGTGCTATTTGGTATAATCAATGTATTATTATTTTAGGAGAAGTAATGTTATGTTATCTTTGATACCTGTACCAAAGAAATCGTGCGAAAACAAGGGATCATACACCCTCCCCGACGAAATCAAAATTAAAAGCGATTTTAATTTGCCGCTGTTAGAGGGAAAAGCTGAATTTTGTGACGACGCACCGATTGTCATAGAAAAGGACGAGGCGTTGAACAAAGAGGGCTACACCCTGTGTGTAACACCGGACGGAATCAAAATCACTGCCGCCACAAAAACCGGTGCATACTACGCGCTCCAAAGCATAAGAAAATTGGGCAAAACCGATTTAGGCAAAAATGAGATACCCTGCTGTGTTATCGAGGATGAGCCTCGTTTTGCATACAGAGGAATCAGTCTCGATGTCAGCCGTCACTTTTTTGGTGTAGACGAAGTAAAGAGATTTCTCGACAATGCTTTTATGCAAAAGTTGAATGTATTTCATTGGCATCTCACTGATGACCAAGGCTGGAGAATAGAAATCAAAAAATATCCACTGCTGACCGAAGTAGGCTCTAAGAGAGCGTTTACCCAAGTAGGCGGATGGGGCTCAATAAAAATCATCAACAAGCCCTATGGCGGATATTATACCCAAGAGCAAATAAAGGAAGTTGTGGCTTATGCAAAAGAAAGAGGCATAACCGTTATACCAGAAATTGACTTTCCTGCTCATGCTGCTGCCGCCATTGCATCCTACAACTATCTTGCCTGCCGTGAGATAAAGAGCGATGTACACGGATTTTTCGGTGGAAAATATCCAACCGTTGTAATGAAGAACCTGCATTGGAACAGAACAGTTTGCTGTGGCAAAGACAGCACTTTTGAATTTATATTCAATGTACTTGACGAGGTTTGTGAGCTGTTTGACGCACCGTACATTCATATGGGCGGAGACGAAGCCCCGAGAAATGAATGGAAGGAATGTCCTAACTGCAAAAAAGTTATGGCGGACAACGGTCTCAAGATTGAGGAGCTCCAAGG
>URJF01000103.1 GCA_900548085.1 uncultured Oscillospiraceae bacterium
TCATTGTGAGTTAGTCTATCACAAAATCATTTTGATGTCAATCGGAAAAATTTTTAATATTACCAAATTATAAAATAAAATATTAAAAAATATTACATTCTCGGTATTCCATTGACAATTTAATCTCAATGATTTAAAATAACTTTGACAAAAAGATTAACAAGTTTGTTAATGGCAAGGAGGATACTAATGGGACTTACATTAGCACAAAAACTTATCAAAGCGCATCTTGTTGAGGGAGAGATGAAAGTGGGTACCGAAATCGGTCTCCGCATTGACCAGACTCTTACACAGGATGCTACCGGCACTATGGCTTACCTCGAATTTGAGGCAATGGGCGTAGACCGTGTAAAGACAGAAAAATCTGTCGCATATATTGACCACAACACATTGCAGACAGGATTTGAAAATGCTGATGACCACAGATATATTCAAACTGTAACAAAAAAGCACGGCATCTATTTCTCCCGTCCGGGCAATGGAATTTGCCACCAGGTACATCTTGAGAGATTCGGTATTCCCGGCAAGACACTTATCGGCTCCGACTCACACACACCTACAGGCGGCGGTATCGGTATGCTCGCTATGGGCGCCGGCGGACTTGATGTTGCTGTAGCTATGGGCGGCGGAACATACTATATCCCTATGCCTAAGATGACACGTATCAACCTTACCGGCTACCTTAAGCCTTGGGTTTCTGCTAAGGATGTTATTCTTGAGGTCCTCCGCAGAATGACCGTAAAAGGCGGCGTCGGCAAGATTATTGAATATGGTGGAGAGGGCGTAAAGACTCTTTCTGTTCCTGAGCGTGCAACTATCACCAATATGGGCGCAGAGCTTGGCGCAACAACCTCTATTTTCCCATCTGATGAGATTACTCTCGCTTTCCTTAAAGCACAGGGCAGAGAGGATGATTGGACAGAGATTCTTCCCGATCCGGACGCAGAGTACGACGAGGTTATCGACATTGACCTCTGCTCGCTTACTCCTATGGCTGCTTGTCCTCATATGCCGGACAAAGTAAAGACTACCGAAGCAATCGGCAAAATTAAGATTGACCAGGTAGCAATCGGCTCTTGCACAAACTCATCTTTTGTAGATATGATGAAGGTTGCATCTATACTGAAGGGCAAGACAGTTTGTCCAACAGTTTCTCTTTGCATTGCTCCCGGCTCAAAGCAGGTGCTCAATATGCTAGCACTCAACGGAGCACTGTCTGATATGATTAACGCCGGCGCAAGAATTCTTGAGTCTGCTTGCGGTCCTTGTATCGGTATGGGACAAAGTCCTAATTCCGGCGGCGTATCACTCCGTACATTTAACCGTAACTTTGAAGGTCGTTCAGGCACAAAGGACGGCAAGATTTATCTTGTTTCTCCCGAGGTTGCCGCAGCATCGGCTCTTACCGGTTATCTTACAGACCCGAGAGATTTGGGCGAAGCACCTAATATCACCATGCCAGAGCATTTTGTAGTGAATGACAATATGATTGAACCCCCAGCATCTCCGGAAGAGGCAGCTTCTGTAGAGGTACTCAGAGGTCCTAATATCAAACCTTTCCCAAAGACAGAACCATTGCCTGAGAGCATCACCGCTAAGGCTGTTCTTAAAGTCGGTGACAATATCACTACAGACCATATTATGCCTGCCGGTGCTAAGATTTTGCCTTATCGTTCTAACATTCCTCACCTTTCACAGTACTGCTTCGGCGTATGCGATGAGACATTCCCGGAGCGTATTAAGGCAGAGGGTAAGGGCTTTATTATCGGCGGCTCTAACTATGGCCAGGGCTCTTCTCGTGAGCACGCAGCACTTGTACCGCTTTATCTCGGCGTTAAGGCTGTTATCACAAAGAGCTTTGCTCGCATCCATGTTGCTAACCTTGTTAATGCAGGTATTTTACCTTTCACATTTGCAGATGAGAGCGATTATGACAAGATTGACCAAATGGACGAGCTTGAGCTTGCAGATATTCGTGATTGCATAAAGAACAACAAGCCTGTTGTACTTAAAAATATAACTAAGGACGAAGAATATAATCTTGATTCTTCTCACCTTTCGGACAGACAGAGAGCTATGCTTCTTTGCGGCGGTTTGCTGGACTACACAAGAGAACAAAACAAATAAGGAGTCAAAATTATGGCAGAATTAGAAGAAAAGAAAGCTATAGACGAAGCAGTTGAAAAATTCCGTTCACTTATGGAAACTCAGCTTGCTCGAGCAAAAAAAATCAGACAAGATAAGGACTTTATCGACTATCAGTCACTTGATAAAATCGTTATCGGTATTTGCGGCGGCGACGGTATCGGCCCTATCATTACAAAAGAGTCACAGAGAGTCATTGAGTTCTTGCTCAAGGACGAGGTAGAAAAGGGCAAGATTGAATTTAAGGTTATTGACGGTCTTACTATCGAAAATCGTGCCGCTTGTAACAAGGCTATTCCGGATGATGTACTGGCTGAGCTTAAGCAGTGCCATGTTATCCTCAAAGGCCCTACAACCACTCCTCGTCAGGGCGATCCATGGCCGAATGTTGAGTCAGCTAATGTTGCTATGCGTAAGGAACTTGACCTTTTTGCAAATATGCGTCCCGTTAAGGTTCCCGAGGAGGGCATCGACTGGACATTTTTCCGTGAGAACACAGAGGGTGGATATGCTATCGGTTCTTATGGTGTTAACATTACAGACGACCTTGCAGTTGACTTTACTGTAGCTACTCAGGAGGGCTGTGAGCGTATTGCAAAGCTCGCATATGAGTATGCAAGAAAGAACAATAAGGGCAAGGTTTCTATCATCACAAAGGCTAATATCATCAAAACCACCGACGGCAAATTCCTTAAGACTGCCCAGAATATCGGCAAGGATTATCCGGAAATTACTACTGACGACTGGTATGTTGATATCACTACAGCAAAGCTTATTGACCCTGCAAGACGCCGTGACTTTAAGGTTTTTGTATTGCCTAACCTCTATGGCGACATTATCACCGACGAGGCTGCTGAATTCCAGGGCGGCGTAGGTACCGCAGGTTCTGCCAATATCGGCAAAAAATATGCTATGTTTGAGGCTATCCATGGTTCTGCTCCCCGTATGATTGCTGAGGGCAGAGGAAAGTATGCAGACCCTTGCTCAATGCTTCGTGCTACTGTTATGCTTCTTTCTCACATTGGATATCAGGAGCAGGCTAACGCTCTTGAGGCAGCTCTCGACAAATGTATGTTTGAGGAGAAAAAGCTTGTCATCACAGGTCGTGAAGACGGTTGCACCTGCGACGAATTCGGCGACTATGTAATGCAGACAATCACAGATATGACAAAATAATATTGTCGGGGTGATATAATGGAAAAAAATGAAATATCTATTTCTGTTATCAAGAGACTTCCCAGATATTACAGATTTTTGGAAAATTTGAAGAAAAACGGAATTGTAAGAATCAGCTCAAAGGAACTTGCCGAGCGCATGGGACTCACTGCGTCACAAATCAGACACGACTTTAACTGCTTTGGCGGTTTTGGTCAGCAGGGCTACGGCTACAATGTTCCCGAGCTATACAACAAAATCGGCGAGATTCTGTGCATAGACAAGAAGGTAAAGACTATTCTTATCGGCGCAGGTAATCTTGGCAAGGCTGTTGCCACAAAGATTTTTACACGCTCCAGCGGCTTTGAACTGGTGGGAATATTCGATAAAAACGAGGCCATTTCGGGCAAGATAATAAAGGGTATTCCGGTCAGACATATCAATTATTTGGAGAACTTCTGTATTGATAATTCACCGGTTTGTGCAGTTATTTGTATCCCTGCCAATGATATGAAAGAGCTTACAGATTTACTGTGCAAGCTCGGTATAAAGAGCTTTTGGAATTTCTCAAACTATGATATAGCTATGGCGCATCCGGAGGTGTTGGTAGAGAATGTTCATTTGACCGACAGTCTTATGACTCTCAGCTATCTCACCAGCTCACCGGACAGCAAATTACAGTGATAAGGATGATACCTTATGATTAAAATCAGTAACAGAGAAATAATAGATGTCGTAAAATACGGTTCTAACAAAGCGATTTTTGTAGAAAAGAGACCGCTTTTTGACGAAGGCGGCAGATATAAGGTCAACTACTTTGTCCTTAATTTTGATACCGGCGAAAAAGAGGTCATAACCAAGAATGCGTATCTTATGCAAAAGTTTGGTACTCACTACGAAAAAATCAGCGATTCTCTCGGCAATTTTGTACTATGCGACGCTTGGTCTATGCCTAACAGAAATGTTCTTGTTATTTTTGAAAACGGACAGGCGGGACTTTTTGATGATGAGGGCAACTTAAAAAAAGACGGACTTTTGTCCTACAATGATTGCCCATTGCGTGGTATTGCCGACGACGGCGACTGCTTTTGGAGCTACTGCACTGACCAAAACTGCGTTATCCGTTATTTTGCAGAGGGCATAAAGTCCGATATTCGTATCGGCGGCAAAGATGCTCTCACATTCAGCAGACCTAATCATATTTCTTCGGATGATAATTATGTGTATGTCTGCTGCGAAGAACGATATGTTCGCAAAATCGACAAAAAGGATTTCACCGTTTCAGACCTCGGACACTCTTACGGTGACCTAAAGCGTTTTTATTGCTTTGGCAAATATGCTGTCGTTTGTACATCCACAGCCGCTTTTGTGGATAAGTTATAAATTTTTATCCCTGTGCCTTTTGGTACAGGGATTTTTTAGAGGAAAGATGGAAGAAAAGAACAATAATTGGATGCAGTCAGTTACTGCCGTTGTTATAGAGAACGAAAAAGTGCTCCTTGCCCGCCATACCTACGGTGCAGGGAAGAATATGTTGATTGTGCCGGGCGGCTATGTCCGTTTGGGTGAAACACCGCAGCAGGCAGTTGTGCGTGAGTTTGCAGAAGAAACAGGTGTCACCATAGAGCCACAGGGAATTATCGGCATTAGGTTTAACCTAAAGGACTGGTACATTGCATTCTCTGCACGATATGTGTCCGGCAGTGCACACAGTGATAATGACGAAAACAGTGAGGTTTTGTGGTTGGATACAGCAGAGGCTCTAAAGCGGGATGATGTGCCAGACTTGACAAAAAAGCTGATAGAGGCGGCACTGAACACAAACCCATCGTTTATGCCTAAGGAATATATCAGCAGAGAAAAGCACGGAGAGTTTAGCCTGTATACTAAATAGTGCTTTTTGGTTGACATTAGCTTCATTATCCTTTATTATTAAGATATAATTTTATGGGCAGTATATCATATCTGCCGAAAGGGGTTTATTATGGCTGCAAAGTATATTTGGGAG
>URJF01000104.1 GCA_900548085.1 uncultured Oscillospiraceae bacterium
CCCGCCCCGATAAAATTGCAAAGCGTATGCAGAGAGCCGGCAATGGATTTTTGAACAAAGAGGCTAGTGATATTTGTGTGGCCTCCTCTAAGTATATCGAAAAGCTAACCGAATTTTTTGTTGATACAACAAAGGAATTTAAGATAGGTTATTGGAAGTTGGACGGATTCTGCCTAAAGCCATGTGAAAATGAAAAGCATGACCATGCAGTAGGCGGCCCGTTTGATATGTATTTTGTCACTGATATGTGGCAAAAGTGGATTGTTGCCTTTGAAAAAATGAGAGAAGCTAATCCTGATATGTGGATAAATATGACCTGCTATGTTAATGTTTCACCTTGGTGGTTGCAGTGGGTTAATTCTCTTTGGCTTCAAAACAGCGGCGATATCGGCTTTGCTAAAAACTATGATGAGCAGCCACAGGTAGAGGCTGAGATAACTTACCGTGACGGCAGATACTACGATTGCCTTTGCACCAGAGGACTGCAGATGCCCCTTAAAGCTCTCTATAATCACGAGCCTATCTACGGCAATACCGCAAAAGTTAATTATACCGACGAGGAGTTTGAAAAGTATCTCTATTGGTGTACAGTCAGAGGTCAAGCACTTAATGAGCTCCATCTGTCATGCAATATGATGAATGACAAAAAGTGGGATTCTCTTGCAGAGGTTATGAATTTCCAAAAGGAAAATTATCACATTTTGCAGAATGCTACATTTATTGGCGGAGACCCGCTGGATAATAACATTTATGGATATATCAGCTGGACAAAGGACGGAGAGGGTATTATCGCTATGCGTAATCCTACTAAGGAAAAGACATCTCTCACTCTTACTCTGAATCAGCTTATGGGTACTCCCGAAAATCTCAGCGGAGCAAAGTGCGTCAGTGTGTATAACAAGACATTTGAAATCGGTGACAGGATTTATTCCTACGGCGATAAGGTTGACCTTACACTCCATCCTTTTGAAGTGATGATTCTCAAATTTACAAAATAGAAAGAAGAAAAATTATGAGATGCACAAAATGCGGCAGTAAAAGAATAAAAATTAAAAAGGATACCTACACCTGCAAAAAGTGTGGCGAGCAGCTGGACTGGAAGTTGGATGAGGCAGGCAATCTTGTGGACGGCAACGGTGTTATTATCGAAAAGAAAAAGACGCCTTTGCAGGAGACTTTAGAGTTTTGTTTGCCGATAGTTATAGCAGTTATTATTGCTATTATATTAAAGACGGTTGTATTTGCGAATGCGCAGGTTCCTACCGGCTCCATGCTCAACACCATTCATGAGGGCGACCGTATTATTGCCTCTCGTCTCGCATATGATTTTAATGATCCGGAGCGTTATGATATTATTATCTTTAGATTCCCCGACAATGAGGACGAGTTTTTTGTAAAGCGTATCATAGGACTCCCCGGAGAGACTGTCAATATCAAAGACGGTATTGTCTATGTCACAAAAGAGGATGGAAAGACCATTCAGCTCGACGATAGTTTTGTTACTGCCTGCGAGCCATATGGCGACTACGGACCGTATCAGGTGCCTGAGAACAGCTATTTTGTGCTCGGTGATAATCGAAACGACTCTACGGATTCTCGTTTTTGGACCACAACTAACTATGTAACCAAAGACAAAATTGTGGGCAAGGTTATGTTCCGATATCTACCCAGCATAGGAAAAATAGAATAATCAAACAGTATTCTATATAGAAAATCCCACGGCTTTGATAGTCGTGGGATTTTTTGTTGGGGTATGAAATTTAGTTGATGTCGTCTTTCAGCGTTTCGATTATGCTGTCATTTTTCATTTTGTTGATTGAGTAGAGCATTGTTATTCCTATCAGGAGAAATACTACCGCTACCACAGCCAGATATAACAGCCAATTTATTTTGAACGGCATCGGTGTGTTGCCCGTTACGGAGACATTCATAAATTTTGATATTCCGATGCTCAGCGGAAGTCCTACTATCAGTGCCCATATTCCGTAAAACGCACTTTCGAGTACCATCATCTTCGTCAGTCCCTTAGGTGTTGTACCTACAGATTTGAGCATAGCGAATTCTTTTCGCCGCAGCGCAATACTTGTTGAGATTGTGTTGATGATATTGAACATTGTTATCAGCGTTATCAGCACGATAAAGCCGTAGATGAATACTCTAAAAATCAATGTCGTTGCGTTCATAGCGTCCGATTGCTCTTTTATATTGTTGACAAATGTGTCGTCCTTTTCCTTTTGGCTCAGGAATTTGTTGAGTTCTTCGGTAACCTTTGCCGGATTGTCCGTTTCTATGCCGTAACTTCTCTGGTATTCCTCATCGTTGGAGTCAAACTCAATATATCTTTCGACGCTGATGGGGATATACGCACTTATTGAGTTTGTACCGTTTAGATTGCAAACATAGTTGTCTTTGTCGTATTTTGCAAAGTCGCCTACCTCGTAGCCATTGTCGAGTTTGGTAAATGAATAAACAACATCTTTATTCTTTTCGGTTTCGGCTTCGTCAACACTGCGGATGCCGAATACTTCGCCTTTTAGGCTGTCAGTGAAAACATTGTCGTCTCCCTCTTTGTGAGAGATATTGTTCATCACCAGCACTTTTTTGATAGCTTTCTTTTCGTAATATTTGCTGCTGTCTATGTTGTTGGCTTTGCACAGTGAGTCAAAGGCAGAGTCGTCGATAAAATTTACATACAGCAGTATATCCTGCTTTGTAATCACTTGATAATCCTTGCTAAGATTTTTTGATTTTATAATATCAAATTTTTCTTGCTCTAATGGGTGCTCCTTAGAAAACAAATAGCAGTTGATTGAGTAAAACCTCTTTATGTCGCTGTTTTCACTGAGCATATTTTCAAATTTCTTAAAGCCTTTTGTATTGGTTGTGTATACCATATCGACTTGGTAGGGCTTTTGGTAGTTCATTTCAGATGCACTATTGAGACATTCACAAAAATATGTGCAGCTTAGGAAAAGTACAACAGACAGTGCAATAGATACTATGATAGTAAAGGATTTTCTGCCGTTACGCTTTAGGTTTTTGTAGGCGAGCTCGCCCTCGTAGCCTAATGTTTTACGAATGATGGCAGGGGAGTGAATTTTCTTTTTTCTCTTTATTTCAGACTGCTGACGGATGGCGTCAATAGGAGTGATTTTTGACGCCTTAATTGCCGGTTTCGCTATAGAAATAAATATTGTTAGTGCACTCACAATTATAATTCCGACTATTGCAGAAAGCGGAACTACTGTATTGAGCCTTAGGTCAGTTGAGTTTATGTCTATCATGCCGCTGTTTAGCAGTACAGGGCCTATGGCTTTGAGCGTGATATTTATGCCTATGATACCGAACAGAATTCCCAGAGGTATGCTTATTGCGCCCTCTATCAGTCCTTCAAAGTAGATTGACTTTCTCTTTTGACTCTTTGTCGCACCTACTGAGGAGAGCATACCCAAATAGCGTACCTTTTCGCTGAATGACATGCCAAAGGCGTTATATATCAGCACGATAGATGCAATCATAATGATAGCTAAGATTATCGCACACAGGGACAAGAACATTACCGCTGTTTCGTTATTTTTGCTGATAGCCATTTTTGTAAACAGGTAGTTATCGTGTATGCTTGAGTATGAGCCAGCGTCATTTTTCGGAAAATTAAATTTTGATATAATATCCTTTATTACCGTATATGAGCCCGGGCCTAATTTTTTCAGTTCGGCATAAGCGGTCAGCGAGCCGTCGTATTCGCTGTCACTCATCCCTCTCAAAATTTTTATACCCATATTTGTGGTGGGCTTGTTGTTGTGGAGGATGCCGACGATTTTGTACGACTTAGTATCCCTTTTCTCGAATTTTTCGCCGTATTGATAGATTCCGCCTACAGTTACGGTGATGCTTTCAACACCCTTGTATCTTCTGCCCACAGGGATTTGTACTGTGTCTCCGATACCCGCTTTCAGTCCGCCGTCGGTCAGTAAATTTTCTTCTATGATTATTTCGTTTTCATTCTTAGGCAGTGAGCCTTCGTATTTTGCTGTGATTATCTTTTTGAGATAGCTCTGATCGCCGGCGGCAATAGCTCCTGTCTTTTTGTAGTTGTCAGTTTTTGTGTTTAGCTTAAATCCTGACATACCGTCGCTTATGTTCGCCATATATCCGACAGAGTCAACTCTGCTGTCATCTTCGATATTTTTCTTTAATTCTTTATAGTTTGATGTCACCTTAAAATGATAGTGACCGTCATTCATGTACCAGTCGTTACCCATAAAGTCCAAAAAGCTTGTACCGGCTACAAACACAGCTGTAATCATAGCCACAGATACGATTATACCGAGTACGGTTACGATAGTTCTGCCCTTGTTCTCTTTCAGGTGGCGCAGGGTGAGTTTGTTGACAATGTTCATTGCCTCATCACCTCGTCTCTCGTTATGTGACCATCCTCTATCTGTATCACTCTGTCAGCCGATACAGCAATGTTTTCATCGTGGGTGATGATGACTACTGTCTGGTTGAAATCTCTGTTAAATCGGCGCAGGAGAGCGATAATTTCTTTTGTGTTTTCACTGTCTAAGTTGCCCGTTGGCTCGTCTGCCAGCATAAGTGCCGGATTGTTTATCAGTGCTCTGCCGATGGATACTCGCTGCTGTTGTCCGCCGGACAGCTGATTTGGCAGGTGGTTTATTCTTTTTTCAAGGCCGAGAGTATGCATCAGGTATTCCACCTGCTTTTTGTCAGGCTTTCTTCCGTCCAACAGGAGAGGCAGTGTCATATTTTCCTCTACGGTCAGAATGGGAATGAGGTTATAGAACTGATATATAAGTCCAATTTGTCTGCGGCGGAATATTGCCAGCGCAGTTTCGTCTAATTGGGATATATCTGTTCCGTTGATTATTACCTTGCCCGAGGTAGGTTTGTCTACACCGCCGAGTATGTGGAGCAGTGTGGATTTGCCGGAGCCGGACGGACCCACGATTGCCACAAATTCGCCCTTTTGCACGGACAGAGATACATTATCCAGGGCCTTTACCATTGTATCGCCCTTTCCGTATGTTTTTGATAAATTCTGTACTTCTAATATATTCATAATTTATCTCCTTTCGATGAGTCCATAATACTAAACCCAACTTACACATCCGTGACAGTTATATTACAATTCTGTCACTCCTCAAAAAGCGCACATTCTCCGGATAGTGTACCTAAAGTATCAGTTAGTATCTTCTTTTAATGTTTCAATAATAGAATTGTTTTTAATAAGTCTTAATGAATATATCATAGTCAAGCCGATAACA
>URJF01000105.1 GCA_900548085.1 uncultured Oscillospiraceae bacterium
AGTGGATCATCAAGAGTGGAAATGATATTTTCGATTCTGTCTTTTGGGGAATGAACATCCACTACTATGTAATAATCACCTGCATAAAGTGTACCCATCATAGCATCGATACAGTTGACCGACTTGTCGATAACAACAGCTACAGCTCTTTTACTGCCGTACTGTGAAAGATATGTGGCAATGCTCTTAGCGTGAGCAGTTACCTCGCCGAAGGTAGACTCTCTGTCTATATCGGTAAATCCCACCTTGTCGGGATATTTTTTTGTTGTAGATTCTAAAAATTCTAATACATTCTTCATAGCAAACAAATCTCCGAGAACAAAACTGTTCATCTTCACAATTTTTTATATGGCTATTATATATAGAGCACAACACATTATCAACATATTTTAAGAGATTTTGACAATTCTTTACTTTTCGTAATATGCAGTTCAGAAAAAATTAAAATAGGATTAACTCATTGTTTGTTTCTAATTCTTATTTTGCCGTTATTATATAAACAGCAGAGGGAAATCTGCAAATAAAATACAAAGGGGCGTTTGGTATGGTAGATTATATCACCGGCATAAACGGAATAGGAAAATCACGAATAATGTTCGAAACGGCAGTAGCTACAGCTGAGATAAGCAAAGGCAATGTGGTGTTCGTAGACAGCAAGAACAAGCTGAACAGAATGCTCCCACCAAATATAAGACTGATAAACGCAGATGACTGTGGTGTACACGGTGCAAAAGCTGTGTACGGATTTTTGGCAGGCTTGTGCGCAGGAAACTATGATATCACTGATGTATTCGTGGACTCCACCGCCGAGATTATAGGCGACAGTACGAACTTGGATGATTTTTTTGAGCTAATGGCAAAATTGTCTGAGCGAACAGAAGTAGACTTTCATTTTTCAGTATGCGACAAGTATTCAGACGAACTGGTTTATCAAACCGCCGAATTGTAAATTCTCCTCCCATAAATATATAAAAGGACTGTGAGGGCGCACTCGAGAGAGCTGCTCCCTCACAGTTCCTTTTTTGAAAAAACTTGACTTTTAGGCAATATGTATTATAATATAACAGTCGGTGTTTATTACGCTGAGGGTCCACCCGTTCCCATTCCGAACACGGTAGTTAAGCTCATGCGTGCCGAAAATAGTCGGAGGGCAGCCTCCCGCAAAAATAGGTCGACGCCGACACAGACAGCCACTTACTCTTTGTAGGTGGTTTTTGTTTTGGGTACAAAAATGCGACAGAGCAAAAAATCTCTGTCGCATTTTTTATAGTTTTAATTTTAGACCGCTTGTTTTTTGCGTCAGCATTTTTTGGATAATCTCGGCTATATATGCTCCCGCCTCGGCAGGGTGCATACCCAAGCGACTGATATTAGACACCACTGTATAGTCCGACTCGCTCATATCGGTACGGGCATTGTACGCTATATATGCAGACATACTCTCGCCGTTAGACAGTCCCGGTCTCTCGCCGATAAGGACGCATGTCACCTTTGCATTCAGGAGCGGCGCAATTTCACGGGCAGTATTGACACGGCAGTATCGCACAAAAAAGGGTGTGCCAATGCTGATGCCCGTACCCTCAAGAGACATGGAAATAATCCGAGTCAAATCGCCCACATTCGCTCCCACGGACGGAGCAGAAAGTCCGTCACCGCAATATATTTGGACATCGACATCTCTTTTGCATCTTTCCAAAAGAATTTGCTTTTGGTCATCGGGAATAATCCGTCCCCAATCGGGTCGAGTCAGCATATCGTGTTTATCTTTGCATGCAGTATGGATCTCGAACAAGCCAAGATTGCTGATTGTTTTTTGGTCAACCTCCAGCATTACAGCGTCGTTTGCGGCAGCATGGTCTGCCCTAAATCTGAGATAAGGCAAAGTCTTATACCTGCTGCCTGTTCTGCCGATTCCTATACGAGCATCGGTAAATTTTTTTAAGTTTTCCATAGCCTTTTTGTCCTTATTGTCGGACAAAAGCAAGTCGTGCATAGGCACCGAAGTAATATCTTTTATATTTTCCACAATCAACATCTCCTACAAAAACAGCGTTGGATCACCGGCAAGTGATGTAAGTTTTCCGTTTTCGGTAATGCCGTGTTTTTCCAGCCAAGAATCAAACTCGGCGATAGGGCGTTTGTTCAGCATTTCACGAACAGCGGCTATATCGTGATAGCCTGTAGACTGATACATGAGCATAATATCGTCGCCCTCCGGCACGCCCATAACATAGTGACAGCCTGATGATGCAAGCATAACCAAGAGAGAATCCACATCATTTTGGTCTGCTTTCATATGATTGGTATAACAAATATCACAACCCATAGGCAAACCGTGCATATGACCGCAGAACACATCCTCGAGGGCGGCTCTGATAAGTTCCTTTGTGTCATAAATATATTCGGGACCGATAAATCCGACAACAGTATTAACCAAGAACGGATTATAATGTCGAGCAAGACCGTAGCAACGGCATTCCATAGTCTGCTGGTCTGCTCCGCTGTGACCGGAGGAAGAAAGCTCCGAGCCCTGTCCCGTCTCAAAATACATAAAGTTAGGTCCCTGGGCGGTAGACAGCTCTTTCATCATATCATTAGCCTCTGCAAGCAGTCCTGTGTCCACGCCAAAAGATGCTAAACTCTTTTCACTGCCGGCTATGGACTGAAAGCACAAATCCATAGGCGCACCGTGACCGAGCGCTTTCATCTGTGTGGTAATATGGGACAAAACACAAATTTGAGTAGGTATCTCAAGTCTCGTTTTCACATCATTGAATAGGTTGAGAATATCCACTGTGCTCTCCTCGGTATCCACCGCCGGATTAAGTCCGAACAGTGCATCACCTATACCGTAGCTGAGTCCCTCTAACAAAGATGAGGTAACGCCCTTAACGCTGTCGGTAGGGTGATTAGGCTGAAGTCTGGATGAAAATGTACCACGTCTGCCGATAGTAGTATTGCAATGGGCGGTAATCTCAAATTTTGACGAGGCATACATTAGATCAAGATTGCTCATTAGCTTACATACAGCGGCTATGACCTCACTCGACAATCCCTTAGACAAAGTCAAAAGTTCTTCGGAAGTACGACAATTATCGAGTATCCATTCTCTCAGGTCACCTATGGTCACACCCTTGACCTTTTCATAAATATCTCTGTCGAGGTCGTCGAGTATAATCCTTGTAACGCTATCCTCGTCATACGGAACAACCGGATTTTCGGTAATTTCGCCAACTGTCATATCGGCGAGCACAACCTTAGCTGCAACTCGCTCAAGGTCGCTGTCTGCACCGAGTCCGGCGAGAGTATCGCCGCTCTTTCGCTCATTAGCTTTGGCGAGCACCTCTTTTACTGAAGAAAAGGAATACATCTTAGAATGCAACATAGTTTTCAAAATCATAAAATCACCCACCTCACACTGAAAATACGAGCTTTTTGACAGAAACGGGCACTGCTCTGCCTCCGCCTACCGATTTAGCTACATCAATATAATCTCCGTCCTCTGCCGACACGCAGTCGATACAGAGTACCGGATAATCCTTTGGCAAATATTTTTTTAAGCAAACGCCCATAGCCTTGCCTATGTCCTGCTCAACGAGTACAATAACAGGCTGCCTGTTGGAAATATGTTCGCCCAATGCATCCGAAATATTATGAGCAATGCCGAGCATATCATCAATCCCGATACTCTTATATCCCGAAAACGAAAGTGCAACAGGTTTTTGGAGCGAATACTTGGACAGACGCCGATTTATGCCGTCAAAGGCAGATGCAATATCTTCGGAGCAATCAATGTTCAAACCGACACACGGAATATTCCTTATAGGCAGTGCCGACTCTATACAGGCTATCGTACTTCCGCTTATATCAAATGAATAGTTGCCTGCGCCTATTACTGTAGCTCGTATCGCATTGTCTGCAACAGTGCAATTATGAATCAGATACCATTTGGAATTTTCTATCTCACGCCACAGCATAACACCCAAGTCACCGTAGCAATAATCATCTAAATCTCTGCCGCAGCACGAAGAAACGCCGCCGGAAAAAATATACCTATCCGCTGACGGCAAAAAATTAAGCTCATCTGTTAAACTATGCACAAGCAGTCGGCATATTTTTTGTGCAACATCTCGCTCAAGTATATCGCCTACACTCAAATCGACACCACCGCTGCACAACAGTTCCGACACATAGGACGAAATATAGGTGACAACTCGGTTATCATCAATCTTTATGAGTCTGCCGCCTACATCTATACAAGACGCAGCCACTGCTTTTCCACAGTCAAACACAGAAATATTTGTGGTTCCGCCGCCTATATCTACACAAGCTACTTTGCACTGCTCTCGGTCGGACAATGTCTGAGCGCCTGTTCCCTTTCCTGCCAAAATGCTCTCGGTCTCGCCTCCTGCTTCTGCCACTATAAAGTCCCCGGCATAGTCGGAAATCTCATAGAGAAGTTCTTTAGCGTTACGGCGGCGTGCACTCTCGCCTGTGATAATCACTGCCCCGCTGCCCAACATATCTGGAGTGACTCCTGCTTTGCTGTATTCGGAGGTAATAATATCCTTTACGCCGATAGCTGAAATCCTGCCGTCCGGCTCTAATGGGGTAAAATATATCTCAGACTGATATATTATTTCCTTGTGGACTATCTCCACCTTGGGTGCACAACCAAATCCCTCTTTTACCGCCAACACAAGCCGACTGATAATGAGGTGGGTGGTGGTAGTACCAACATCTATACCTGTGCTTAAAATTTCTTCTGTCATAGCAAAAATCCTAACGATAAGATAATGTATAAAAAATACAAGGAGGTGCGAAGTGCACTTCCTTGTACAAAAATATTATATCATTATTTTTTTGTATGTCAATAAATAACGCCATCGGATACAGAAAATTTGAGCAACTGTGGCTTGCCGTCCTGAACATAGTCCACAAAGACCTTTCCGTTCTTTTCATGCACGGCGGTAAGCTCGGCACTGTCAGACATAATGTTGGTAAACACAGACATCTGCTCGGCGTCATAATCGTCAATGTTGTCGCTCATAAACAGCACTCCGCCGAAAAGCTGAATAAACTTTGACAAAACCTTTTGCTGCTCAGGAGAAAATCTAATGTTAGTCCGTCTGAGCAAGAATACATCGGGGTCACAAAGAAAAGCTCTGCCGTTCAGGCATCTGCGATAAATACTGTTGTGTATAGCATTAGGAGTGGAAACA
>URJF01000106.1 GCA_900548085.1 uncultured Oscillospiraceae bacterium
AGTGCTGTAAAAATAAAGCCGATAATGTAGCCGCCTGTTGAGCCTGCGATGATGCCGGCACCGCCGCTAAAACCGGCAAATACGGGAACACCGATTGCACCGAGCAAAATATAAACCACTGTAGCGAGGGTACCTCTTTTCATTCCGAACAAGCCGGAAATAAGACAAACGCCCATAGTCTGCAATGTAATCGGAACGGTGAGCGGAATGGAAATCCAACTGCATATAGCAATCAGAGCCGCAGACAATCCCACATAGACAAGATCAATAGTGGAAAATTTCTTTTTGCTTTTTGTTTTTTCTTCTGAATTTTTGATAATTTCTTCTGCCATAATATTGTCCTCCGAGAAGTGATGGTACTATTTTAGCAGAACAATTCGTATTGTCAACCATTATAAGGGCTTTGGTTTACAATTATTTATTTAATCAAAGGCAAAATACCATTGACAAAGGAGAGCAGAATACTTTATTATATAAGATGATGAGTTGTCCAGACGGTTGCGCACTCAGGTGTGAGGAAAGTCCGAGCAGCACAGAGCAGGATAACGGCTAACGGCCGCCGGGGGTGACCCTCGGGACAGTGCAACAGAAATAAACCGCCACTTTTTTGTGGTAAGGATGGAAAGGCGAGGTAAGAGCTCACCGAGAGGGTGGTAACATCCTCTGCCATGTAAACCCTATCCGCTGCAACATCGACAGGAGGGACGGTTGCTCGCCGCATAACTCCGAAGGATGGCTTGAGCACGGTGGTAACATCGTGTCGAGATAGATAATCGTCCAAGACAGAACTCGGCTTACAGACAACTCATCTGACTAAAAAAGAACGGAGACATTGCTATGCTCGTTAATATGAGAGACCTGCTGGCAGACGCAGAGGACGGCAACTATGCTGTAGGCTCATTCTCTGTGGCTAACATGGAAATGGTGTTAGGTGTGCTAAAAGCCGCAAAGGAGCTGAGTGCTCCCATTATACTTCAAATTGCTGAGGTCAGGCTGAAGCAATCGCCTCTCGAAGTAATAGGACCGCTTATGGTAGCTGCCGCAGAAAATGCAGACACACCTGTGGCGGTGCACTTTGACCACGGAAAGACTATAGAAAAAATCAGTCAGGCATTGGAAATAGGATTTACATCTGTAATGTTTGATGGTTCTCATCTGCCGCTGGATGAAAATATAAAAGTAACCAATCAGGTGGCAGAAATAGCGAGAGAATATGATGCGGCTGTAGAGGCAGAAATCGGATGCGTAGGCGGCAGCGAGGACGGCAGTGAGGACATTGCCATCAACTGCACTAAGCCGGCTGACGCAGTACGATTTGAAAAAGAAGCGGACATTGACGCATTAGCCATAGCAATCGGAAATGCTCATGGAAACTACAAAGAGACTCCAAAACTCCGATTCGATATACTTAAAGAGGTTGACGAGCTGACTGACACTCCCCTTGTGCTCCACGGCGGAACGGGAATCAGTCCCGAAGATTTTGTCAAATGCTCAAAAACCGGAATAAAGAAAATAAATATAGCCACAGCTACATTTGATTCGGTAGAAAAAACTGTAGCAGACAGCTATAAGAAAAATGAAATAAAAGGATACTATGATTTGCAGGCTGCCGAGGTAGAGGGTGCGTACCAAAACGCAAAAAAGCACATTCTCATATTCGGCTCAGACGGCAAATGTTAGAAAGCAGGTAGGAATTATGCAAAATTATGTTACATTCGATATGTCAAAGCCTTTGGATTTCATTCCAATCGGAAGAATCGCCATTGACTTCAACCCGACAGATATGTATAAGCCATTGTCGGAATCATCTAATTTTAACAAATATGTAGGCGGCTCGCCTGCTAACATAGCAGTCGGATTAGCTCGTCTCGGATGCAAGGTCGGTTTCTGCGGTTGCGTCAGTGACGACCAATTCGGTGACTTTGTTGTAGATTATTTTGAAAAAGAGGGTATCGACACCTCTAAAATAACGAGAGCGAAGAACGGCGAATGTCTCGGTCTGACATTTACGGAAATTCTGTCTAAGGAAAAATCCTCCATACTTATGTATCGTGACAATGTGGCGGATTTCTGCATGGCCCCGGAGGATATCGACGAGGAGTATATTGCATCTGCTAAGGCAATAGTTATCAGTGGCACAGCTTTGGCTCAAAGCCCATCAAGAGAGGCTTGTCTCAAGGCTATGATGCTGGCGAAGAAGAACAATACAAGAATCATATTTGATATAGACTATCGTGAATACACCTGGAAGAGCAAGGACGAAATAGCTGTTTACTACAGCCTTGTAGCACAGAATGCAGATATCATTATGGGCTCAAGAGAAGAATTTGACCTGACCGAAGGTATAGTAGGAAAGAAAGAATCTGACCCCGAATCTGCTAAGTACTGGCAGTCTTTCGGTGCCTCAATCTGTGTCATCAAACATGGCAAGGAAGGCTCAACCGCATACACAAATGACGGCAAATTCTACACAATCAAACCATTCCCCGCAGTAAAACTGAAGGGCTTTGGAGGCGGCGACGGCTACGGCTCATCATTCCTCTACTCACTGCTGCAGGGCAAGGATATTATCGACTGTCTCGAATTCGGTTCTGCGTCTGCATCCATCCTTATATCAGCTCACAGCTGCTCCGATGCAATGCCGAGTGTAACACAGGTAGAGGCTTTCATCAAAAAGTCAAAGGAAGAATACGGCGAAATGGTCGCAAGAGCATAATCAAAAAGTATACAATAAAAAGGAAGGCGTTTGCCTTCCTTTTTTTATTATGAATTAAATTCTATTTCTATGGTAGTGCCGACGCCTTCTACGGAGGAAACCGAAATGTGAGCGTCGTGAACCTCGGCAATATGCTTTACTATAGCTAATCCGAGGCCTGTGCCGCCGGATGCTTTGCTTCGGGATTTATCCACCCTAAAAAATCTCTCAAAGATACGCTGCTGATATTTTTCAGGAATACCGATACCGGTATCACTGACAGTCAGCAGAGCGCCCGTAGGCACCTTAAGCACCTTAACGGTAACTTCTCCGTCAGGCTTATTATACCTAATAGCATTGTCGCAGAGGTTATAAACCAACTCGTCTAAAAGAGAGCTGTTGCCCTTTATATAACAGGAATCGTCGCCTTTATATTTCAGCGTTACACCCTTTGCCTGAGCATTGACCTCTAATGCCTCAATGGCATTTTGGCTTACTTTTGCTAAATCAACGCTCTCAAACACTACCTTGCCGTCGGACTCGTCCAACTGCGAAAGCTGAATAATGTCCTCGCTGAGTGAAACAAGACGCAATGCCTGCTTGCGAATAGTGTGAGCAAACGGAACAACATCCTCCGGCTTAGCCATACCGTTTTCGATAAGCTCGGCATATCCGGCGATAGAGGTCAGCGGAGTTTTCAGCTCGTGTGATACATTAGCCGTAAATTCTTTTTTTTGCTTATCAAGAAGTTTTTGCTTTTCTCTCTGCTCTTTTATTTCGTCAACAAAAGGCTGCAGTTCCTCATATGTATCAACGCTTTCTATATCATTTAGGTTTTCGCCAAGCTCTGTAACCGGCTTAATAATGCTCTTTGTAATAGCATAGCTGAGGACAAGCGACAACAGCATAACAACGAGAGCAACGGCAGCATTGATTACAAGTGCCTTATAGAAAACGATATAAACTGTCTGTGCGGTCACTGCAACACGGAGCACATTACCGTTTTTCAGCTTTTTTGCATAATAGTATGTGCTCTTGTCTAATGTGGCAGACTTACGGATAGTAGAGCCCTCACCGCCTGACAACGCCTCCTTAAATTCGGGACGGTCGGCGTGACTGCCCATATTTTTTGCATCCTCCATACTGTCCGCCAGAACTGTACCGTCAGAAGAAATCAGAGTAAGTCTAATGTTTGATTTTTCGGCATTATTGATATAATCAAAATTTTTACCCTCGGCGGAGTCGAGCTGAGCAACCACCACCGAAGCAACGGACTCAAGCTCGGATTTGGCCTGCTTATCATAATACGAATGATAAACTAAAACAGTCACAAGGCTGGTAATAATCACTATGCCGAGTCCGAAAGAAAGTATTTTTGAAAAAGTCTTATTTACCATAACTAACCACCTATCTTATATCCGACATTGCGAATAGTCTTGATATTATCACCGGCAGAGCCTAACTTTTTGCGCAAAGACTGAATGTGCACGTCTACGGTGCGATTGCCCTGCTCAAAGTCATATCCCCAAATTTTTTCCATAAGGAGTTCACGAGTAAGAACGATACCACGATTAGCCAAAAGTGTTTTCAGTATCTCATACTCCTTGTATGTCAGCTCGATCACTTCATCATTCACAAAAACAAGATGTTTTTCTTCATCTACAGTTATTTCATTATATGCAAGAGTTGGAACCTCACTGCGTTTTACACGGCGAAGAATGGCTTTTACTCTGCTGATAAGCTCCATAACGCCAAATGGCTTAGTAACATAATCATCGGCGCCCATATCGAGTCCCTTTGCGGCATCAATCTCCCCTGTTTTGGCAGTGACCATAATAACAGGCAGATTTTGGTATGCAGGATTTTCTCTGATTTTTTTGAGAATTTTCAGTCCGTCATCTTCAGGCAGCATAATGTCAAGAATAATCAAAGACGGCTTTTTTTCTCTCATAGCGGCAAAAAGCTCTTTGCCGGCCTCAAACTCGCCAACCTCAAAATCGGAGTTGATAAGTGCATAGCTCTCCAATTCTCTGATACTGCGGTCGTCCTCTACTATATAGACAAGGTCTTTCATATTTTTCTCCTAAATTTTGTATTTCATCAAATCTTTTTCAAACATCTCGAAAAAGTCTTCGTTATTCTTGTTTTTGATTGCTTTCAAATATGAATGGGTTTGATAGCTTCTGTTGGACAATTCTATAACGCAAACGGCAAGATTTGAGCAATGATCGGCAATACGCTCAAGGCTGTTGATTATATCAAAAAACAACATTCCGTTTTCTACACTGCACTCACCTGCCTGCAATCTCTTTGCGTGGCGGGCACGAAGCTCCTCCTTCAGATTATCTACAACCTGTTCAAGCGGCTCTATTTCACTGGCAAGCTGACTGTCATCGGTTTCAAAAGCTACCACAGCCTTGTGTGTAATATCTCTGACAGCACGACTCATAATCTCAAGCTCTCTATTGGCATCATCGCTGAAATG
>URJF01000107.1 GCA_900548085.1 uncultured Oscillospiraceae bacterium
CCCAAACCGCCTGTAGGAGGCATACCGTACTCGAGAGCGGTAACGAAATCGTGGTCAATCATATTAGCCTCGTCGTCGCCTGCCTCACGGAGTTTCATCTGAGCCTCAAAGCGTGACATCTGGTCGATTGGGTCATTTAGCTCGCTGTAAGCATTGCCGTATTCGCCGCCGAGAATGAACAGCTCAAAGCGTTCTGTGAGAACGGGGCAATCCGGTTTTCTCTTAGTAAGCGGGCTAACCTCAACGGGATAGTCCATAATGAATGTAGGCTGAACGAGATTTTCCTCAACAAATTCCTCGAAGAATGAATTGAGCACATCGCCCCAAGTAGCCTTGCCCGGAGCAATCTCGATATTTTTTTCTTTAGCGATAGCCACAGCTTTTTCGTCATCTGACATAAACTCGGCAAAGTCTACACCGCTGAACTCTTTTACTGCCTCTATCATAGTAAGGCGTCTGAATGGAGACTCAAGGTCAATCTCGGTGCCGTTAAATGTAATATGGAGATTACCGTCGCAAACCTCGTTTGCAGCATTGCGAATAAGAGCCTCGGCAATGTCCATCATGCCGTGGTAATCTGTGAATGCCTGATAAAGCTCAATGCAAGTGAACTCCGGATTATGTCTGACATCCATACCTTCGTTACGGAAATTTCTGCCAATCTCATACACACGCTCCATACCGCCAACAATAAGACGCTTTAGGTACAACTCTGTAGCGATACGAAGGTACATATCCATATCGAGAGAATTGTGGTGAGTAATGAATGGACGGGCAGCAGCACCGCCGGGAATAGTATTAAGAATAGGAGTCTCTACCTCAACAAATCCGAGATTGTCGAGATAGGAGCGTATAGAAGAAATAATCTTAGAACGCTTAATGAAAGTATCCTTTACATCCGGATTCATAATCATATCAAGATAGCGCTTACGGTATCTTGTGTCTGTATCGGTAAGACCATGGAACTTTTCAGGCAAAGGAAGAAGTGACTTGGATATAAGTCTGATTTCCTTAGCATGAACAGAAATTTCGCCTGTTCTGGTCTTGAATACAAAGCCTGTAATCTCAACAATATCGCCAATATCCCAAGTCTTGAACTCTGCAAACAAATCCTCTCCCACATCGTTCATACGGACATATGCCTGTATTCTGCCGTTGCGGTCCTGAATGTCGATGAAATTAGCCTTGCCCATATCACGCCAAGTCATAATTCTGCCGGCGATGGTTACATCCTTATTTTCGAGATTATCAAAATCCGCCTTAATTTCGTCACTGTGATGAGTCTGTGTAGCAAGAGTAATCTCAAATGGATCTCTGCCGCTGTCCTGAAGTGCCTTGAGCTTATCTATACGAATCTGCTTTTGCTCATTTTCGGACAAAACGACCTCAGCCATAGTCATCTGTGCAGCATTGGCGTTGTTACCTATCTTTTCAATAATATCAAGAACATCTTCCTCGGTATCCGCACTGCCGCTGAGAGCTACTGCACCTGTCTGGAGGAACAGTGTATACTTAACCTTATCGCCGTCAGCCTCTATGAGATACTTTGGATTAGTCTTTTCTTCATCATTTTGGAGAGTGTTTTGGACTTTCATACGGCTGTTCTTCTTAACTGCTTTTACGCCTCTCTTGCAGGCATCCTCTTTTTCGAACACAGGAGAAGAACCTACAGCCTTATCATCTATCAATAGCTCAAATGTGAAAGTGCCGTCACCCTTTTTGGTGATTTCAAACTTTCCTGCCATAAATAATTACCTCTTAATCAATAGCTTTAATTTCAAATTCAAGATTTCCGATAGGAGCCTCAACCGTAACAGTCTCTCCTACCTTTGCGCCCATAAGAGCTGTGCCTACAGGGCTTTCGTCAGAGATTTTGCCCTCGGATGGATTAGACTGAGAAAAGCCTACTATCTCGTAAACAGCCTCTGTGTTGTCTGATTTTCTGAGGACAGTAACCTTTGAGCCCATAGAAACACTGTTTTTATCACCTGAGTCAATGATAACTGCGTGGTCAAGCTGATATTCGAGCTCATTGATACGAGCCTCAATTTTTGCCTGCTCTGATTTTGCTTCGTCATATTCGCTGTTTTCACTAAGGTCACCGTAGGAACGGGCAACTTTAAGTTTTTCTGCGATATCAACACGGCCTTCGGTTTTCAGCTTTTCGAGTTCTGCCTCGAGTTCTGCTTTGCCTGCTGTTGTCATTTTGAATGTCTTTGCTGCCATAGTAATAACTCCTTTACATAATAGTGCTATTTTAACTCTATAATTATATATTATCCGCCTGTCAAAGTCAATGTTTATTTATACTAAAAAACGGTGCAGAACACTGTCTGCACCGAATGGGACTTGTTATCAGTCATTAGGTATAAATGCCTTGTGTACGGCAGATACTGCACGGTCTGCGTCATCTGCATCTATGATAACGGAAATCTTGATTTCGGAAGTAGAAATCATACGAATGTTGATATTGCGCTCATAGAGTGCCTCAAACATCTTAGTAGCAGTACCCGGATGGGACTCCATACCTGCACCGACGATGGATACCTTAGCTACATTTGTGTCACAAAGAATCTGTGCATCCTGGAGAGCAGATGATTCTTTAAGCAATTCGACAGCTACAGGGCCGTTCTCCTTGCTGACTGTGAACACAATATCCTTTGTGTTGTCTCTGCCGAATGACTGAAGAATAATGTCAACATTGATATTCTTCTGGCTCATCTTGGAGAATACATTAAATGCAACGCCAGGGTTATCCTTTACACCGAGTACGGATACGAGAGCTACATCCTTGTCTTTAGTTACACCGCGAATCAACATTTTTTCCATTTTTGCTACCTCCTTAACGACAGTGCCCGGAATTGGATTAAGTGATGAGAGCACTTCAAGTTCTACGGAATATTTTTTTGCCATCTCGACGGAACGATTGTTCAGTACCTGCGCACCCAATGTGGCAAGCTCCAGCATTTCGTCATAAGTTATTTCTTTAAGTTTCTTTGCACCTTCGACCTTTCTCGGATCGGCAGTGTACACGCCCTCAACATCGGTAAATATCTGACATTTGTCTGCGTGAAGTGATGCTGCAATAGCAACGGCGGAAGTGTCCGAGCCGCCTCTGCCGAGAGTGGTAAGGTCATCATAGCGGTTAATACCCTGAAAGCCGGCAACTACCACGATATTGTGCTTTGCAATTTCTGCCTGAAGTCTGTTGGGTTTTATGTTCTTGATACGAGCAGAGCCGTAAACAGAATTAGTATTAAATCCTGCCTGCCAGCCCAAAAGACTGATAACGGGATAACCCAAGTGCTCAATAGCCATAGCCAAAAGAGAAATAGAAATCTGCTCGCCTGCTGCAAGGAGCTGGTCAAGTTCTCTCTTAGGAGCGGATGGGTTAATCTCCTGTGCTTTTTCGATAAGGTCGTCCGTAGTATCGCCCTGAGCAGACACAACCACAACAACATCGTTGCCCTTTTTGTAAGTATCTGTTACGATACGGGCTACATTCATTACTCGTTCGGCATTAGCCACAGATGAGCCGCCGAATTTTTGTACTATAAGTGACATATTTTCCTCCAAAAATATATTAGTAGTTTGTTACTTTGATAATGTTGATAACCTCTACATCCTTGAGCTTTTCGTTCAGCTCGTTCTGAGTCATAGAATCGGTTATAAATGCAACCTCGTCGGACGGCTGTCCTACTCGTGTAAGGAATTTTACATCGTTGAGCAAAGCCTTAACCTTAGGCTCACTGCTCTTTGCTCTTACATAGAAAGGCATCTCGATAGTAGCCTTTTCGTCCACAACATAATCCTCGTTGCCGGCACTCCAACCGAAGTTAATTCTGCGTTCAACATGGACTGCGCTGTCTACCATATCCGCAACAACGGCAGAAGCTGTAGCGAGCTTGCCGGCGCCCTGTCCGTAAAAGCAAACATCGCCTACTGCGTCGCCTCTTACAAGAATGGCATTAAACACACCGTTTACGGAAGCGAGCTGTGAGCCGTGGAAAACAACAGCAGGACTTACGAAAGCCGCAATCTTATCGTCGTTGATATATTTGATTTGGCCGAGAAGTTTGATTACACCACCGATAGAAGAAATGTACGAAACATCCTCAAGAGTAATATTAGTAATACCCTCTGCCTCTACTTGATTAGGATAAACATGCTTGCCAAAAGCAAGGGAAGCAAGAATACAAACCTTTCTGCAAGCGTCAAAGCCCTCAATATCCGCTGTAGGATCTTTTTCGGCATAACCGTTGTCCTGTGCCAGCTTAAGTGCAGCCTCAAAGGTCATACCGTCCTCAATCATCTTTGTGAGAATAAAGTTTGTTGTGCCGTTGAGAATACCCGCAATGCCCTCGATATTGTTAGCAATAAGGCACTGTGACATAGGACGAATAATCGGGATACCGCCGCCTACCGATGCCTCAAAGAGATAGTTTACGCCGTTTTCTTCTGCTGCCTGCAAAAGTTCAAGTCCCTTTTGTGCCACAAGCTCCTTGTTGGAGGTGACAACACTCTTGCCGGCTTTGAGCAATTTGAGAGTGAAATCAAAAGCCGGATTAACCCCGCCCATTGTCTCTGCTACAACCTTTACCTCATCGTCATTGAGAATATCGTTAAAATCTTTTGTGAAAAGTGCCTCGTGAGAATCGCCGGGAAAATCACGCAAATCGAGAATATATTTTACCTCCAGCGGCTCACCTGCAGTACGCTTTTTGATTGTCTTTTCGTGAGTTTCTATTACTTCTACTACGCCGGAACCTACTGTTCCGTAGCCCATAACTGCAACTTTCATTTTATTCCTCCTGTTATACCATTTCTACGGATTTTACTCCGGAGATATTTTTTATTTTTTTCACCATTTCATCATTGGTTATATGTGTATCTGCTGTTCGCACGGTAACAGATACATCTGCCACATTGTTCACCGGAACACTTTGGTTTACGCTGAGGACATTTGCGCCTGCGAGATACAGCTCGTTCATAACCGAACTGAGAACTCCGGCATTGTCCTGAAGCTTGGCATTGATTGTTGTGGCA
>URJF01000108.1 GCA_900548085.1 uncultured Oscillospiraceae bacterium
CAGCGGTTGCGAAATGGTGTTTATCACTGCCGGTATGGGCGGCGGAACAGGTACCGGTGCCGCTCCTGTAGTTGCTAAGATTGCAAAGGATATGGGTATCCTCACAGTAGGTGTTGTTACTACACCTTTCGGCTTTGAGGGTAAGCGCCGTATGGATCAGGCTCAGCAGGGTATCAAAGAGCTTGCTCAGTATGTAGACTCAATTATGGTTATCCCTAACGAAAACCTTAAACTCGTTTCTAAAGAAAAAATTACTCTCCTCAATGCGTTTGAGGTTGCTAATGATGTACTTAGACAGGGCGTACAGTCCATTTCAGACCTTGTTAATGCTACAGGTCTTGTAAACTGTGACTTTGCCGATGTTACTGAGATTATGAAGGATGCAGGCTATGCTCATATGGGTGTTGGTCGTGCAAAGGGCAAGGACAAGGCAGAAATTGCTGCACAGCAGGCTATTTCTTCTCCGCTCCTTCAGACTTCTATCGACGGTGCAAGAGGCGTTCTGCTTAACATCACTGCTTCTACAGACATCGGTCTTGAGGAAGTTGATGCTGCATCATCTGTTGTTAGAGAGGCTGTTAACGAGGATTGTGAAATCATCTGGGGTGCTTCATTCGATGAGGATCTTGAGGACGAAATGATTATCACTGTTATTGCTACTCGTTTTGGTGACGAGGGCCCCGGCGCTCCTATTAAGAGCGTAACTGCTAATAAGGAAGTTGCTCCTCCTGCAGAGGTTGCCGCTCCTGCAAGCTTTTCTGCAAACGATGACGATTCATTTGACCAAATCGTAAACTTCTTTAAGAAGTAATTTATTAAGAATACATAGACCGCATACAAATTTTGTATGCGGTCTTTATTCATATTGACAATTTGTTTAATAAATGTATATTTTTTGTCCGTTAAGAAAAATTCTTTGTTTTCTGCAAGAAAAGTTCTTTACATTATCATATTATTCCACGCAGTTTTCCACCGCTATTTTATGGTTTTCCACGGCAAAACACGGTTTTCCACCGACTTTTCCACATGCATAAAATGTTAAGGCGGTTGCCTTTATAAAAATCAAAAGCTCTATACAATTTTTGTATAGAGCTTTTTGTGTGTTTATGGTTTATTTATTCATTACCATTCACTCTTAGTGTATGAGCGAATTATGTTGGTGATGATGTTGTCACGCTTGAAGCCTTTGCCTTTTCCGCCATTGTATTGGTCTTGTATTTTGCCGGCTCTTATGCTGACAAAATCTGCTTTGTCAATAATTTTGTCAATGGGCGGAATTTCACCGAATTTATAATCATCATTGGCAATGTCAATCATATTTGTTGCCAATACCGTGTCGGAAAATTTCTTGACTCCCGTCATTGCAAGTATTATTACCTTGCTGTCTTCGGGCAGTGTAAGCGTCTTGCAACCCTTTACATCTATTGAGTAGAGGTAGAAACATGCTTTTCTGTTAGCCAAATTACCTTCCGGATGATGTGTATGCGTCAGTTCTAACGCAACATCTACATCTTTAGTCTTAGCTGTTTGATTAAGACCTGCCATATCCCATTGTCCCACAGGCTCAGACATAGCGTGTATTGTGAGCGGCTTTTCTTTGTTGTCAGCCATAAACACTGTGTCTACATCCTTTAGCGTGCTTGCGGCTATGAGATACATTGCAGTAGTGCCCTTCGGTATTTCAATCTCTTGTCCTCGTGTTACTAATACATTCTTAGCAGACTCTGCACTCGGCATTCGGAATGTTATACCTTTTACTGTCAGGCTCTTTGGAATAAGCTCATCGGGTAGGGAACAACCGGAGCCTTGCAGTATGCAGTTTATTTTATAGCTGTCGGTAGTGATACCCGATGTGTTGTAGTCAAGCTCAAGTTTCTTGTAGTTCTCGCTTGCTTTGTTCTTTTGGCAGTTTACTTTGAACTTAAATGTTTTGACGCCATATGGTGCAATATCAAAAATGATTTTGCCGTCCTTTGTCTTAGCGTCGGCAATAAAGTCCTCGTCAGCATATACCTCTTTTGCGTCACTAATTTCGCCAAAGAATGATATAGCGACATTTTTATGACTCTCACCCACAGCTTCGTTTACTCTGACTATTATCTCGTTGTCATCATAAGACTGCTTAACACAGCGAACGAGCACATCTTTATTGCTTATATTCATGAGTGAGAAGCTGTCGCCGAGACTTCCTTCTCTGTCTGAGGTGGTTTGGAATGCAATCATAGGTTGGTTGAACTCCTGAGCCAACAGTTGAGTGTTAGCTCCGACCTCTCCCTTGTGGCTGTATATGCCGAATGAGAATAAGTTTCTGCCTATGTCCTGCAAATCCTGACGAGCGTCTTTTGTAAAAGCTCCGGCAGGTGTGTGTATGCAGGTGAGACGGAGTATATTGTCATCGGGTTTGTCCCATCCGTATTTGCAATCGCTCAGTACACTTACGCCGAAAAGACCGTTTTCGTCGGTAATGTCCGCCCATTTTTGTGCTGGCACCTCATAGAGATTTTCGGTGTTGTTGCCTCTCTTGATACAGCCTAGACCCAAGTCATATGTAGCTGTTTCGTTGTGACAGTTGAAAGGAAATTGTGCCTTTAGCAAGGTTCTTCTTGTCTGCCAATCAATGCAGTTGTCCACTCTGATGAAATCGGAGCCTGAGCCCAACGAAATAGTTTGCTCCACAGTGCTGTATTCAGCCTCACGAGTAATCTTGATTGCTACTCGTGCCGGACCGTTTTCTGCTATCTCAAATTTTGGAGTGTTTGCGTAGCAGTACGGTTCGCTGTCCAAATCTTTTTTGCGCATTTCCCACGACGGATAATTCAGCTCACCTATGTCATGAAGCAGAGCCAGTTTTATAGGAGCTGACAGAATCTGTACTTTCAGCTCCTTGTCTACTATGGAGCCGATGTCACCGTTTCGGTTGAGCATAATTCTGTATTTTTCATTTTCGAGAATATGCTCGCTTACCTTCAGGTCGGTTTTTCTGCTGTATGTCTCGTCTGCTACCCGTACATCATATACCTTGTAGCCCATACTGTCTACATTTGCAAGGAAGACTATATCCAGTTCTTTACCTTGCTTCTTTATTACTTGACAGGGGATTTTGTGTCCTGCCTTGTCAACCACATTTATGTATTTTGCGTTGTGCTTCATTCTTATGTGGGCAGTTACAGGTTCTTTCCTTTTTGCAGCAACAGGATTGTTTACTATCACTGCACATTCCTCACACCATGAGGTGTCTAGCTCGTTAGCTACAGCACCTACAGCACTTTCGTATTCGCCTCTGAATTGAGAGAGTGAAATGTAGTAGTCATTCCAGCTGTCATTATATTGTAGCATTGTGGAAGTGCCGGGAATATCATCGTGGAATTGGTGCTGAATTGTACGTTTCCATGCTTGATCGATTATGCCTTTAGGATATTTGTGAGAGGTGAGCAGATCTGCGGCAACACAGGCCTTTTCACAGTTATCAGCCAGAAGTTCATTCTTGCTGTTCAGTCTCTTGCTCATAGAGCGAGAAGTGTAGCCACCTGCACCGTGAGACCTCATCACAAGTTCATTGTTCCATACAGGTAGATTAGCCTTTTCGGCAGCACTGAGATTGTCCAACTCATCAAATATTTCGTCAGACGACGCCGAGATAACCTTTGTATTTTCGTCACTCTTGTTGTCATAAACGCTTGCGTTTACATTTTTTGCACTGTCCTCGGTAGGTGCACCGCCCCAGTCGCCAGTGCCGTAGTAGTTCATAGTCCAAGGCAGTCCGTAGTTAAGTCCGTTGCCTGCCAGCTTGTTTATGATATGCAGGTCACCTCGTACATCACCGTCAAACTTATATCTGTATGACTGCGGGTCGAGACAGGCATATACTGCGGAGCCGTCAACACCCTTCCATATTCCTATGTCAAAGGGTCTCTCATATGCACCGCCCCAACCTAATTTTTGGGTGCTGAACCCCTTTAGATTGGCGTGTTTCATAACAGACGGCAAAGCATATCCGAAACCGAAGCAGTCAGGCAGGAATATGTCCTTGCTTTTCTTTCCGAATTTATCAAAAAAGTATTTGTTTCCGTACAGAATGTTGCGGAATAATGCCTCAGGTGACGGTATGTTTACATCACCGTTTTCCCATGAGGAGCCGGATACACACCAGCGACCTGCCGCTACATATTCTTTGATTTTTTCGAATGCTTCCGGATAGTATTCTTCTATAAGTGAGTATCTGAATGCACCCTCAAAGTTAAAACGATAGTTTGGATATGCCTCTATTAAATAAAAATTCTTATCTATTGTATCGGGGAGGAACTCCTCTATTGTTTTTGCAAGCTCCCACCTCCAAACCGTGTCTAAGTGGGCGGTTGCAACTGTAAAAATTTTGTTCTCTGCCATATTTTTACCTTTTATTTTTCGATGATTTCATAGGTGAATTCGTATTTTTCCTGAAGAGCCTTTACCTTATCCTCATTGTCCTCAATAAATGTAGGGGTGTATATGCTCTTGCCGTCTACAGAGTAATCCTTTACTATCTGCTCCAGTTCAGCCCAAGCCTGCTTTTCGAGTGGATAACCGTCCTCAAATCTAATCAAAAATTCTCTGTGTTTAGGTAATCTTACTTTCATTTTACTTTTTCCTTTCAGTTAGTTAGGTATATTATATATTTATTACAATATTATTTCAACATCAATTTTAGTTATTTAGTACCTCTTTTGCCTTTTTGTATAGTAATTCTTTGCAGTGCTCCATAGCATATGCCTCATCTATGCCGTCTCCGATCAGTGTTATCATCTTGTCACCCAGAGTCACATTATCGGCAGTTCCGGAGATTACTACGCATTTTTTATTGTATTTTTTTGCTAATTGTGCTATGCGATAGGGTAGTTTGCCCATCATAGTTTGTTTGTCGGTCTTTCCTTCTCCTGTGACGACAATATCACATTCCTTAATTTTTTCTTCCGCTTTGCTATACTCGGACAGAATATCAAATCCTGATTTTATTTCACCACCGTAAATTGCGTATAGACCGGCACAGATTC
>URJF01000109.1 GCA_900548085.1 uncultured Oscillospiraceae bacterium
GCTTATCCCACCTGAGGGATATCAGAAGAAGGGCTACAAGGTATGGTGCGTAGGCGACGATATTTCTTGGATCAGAAAAGGTCCTGACGGCCGTCTCTATGCTATCAATCCGGAAAACGGTTTCTTCGGTGTTGCTCCCGGTACAAGCGAAAAGACTAACCCGAACGCTCTTGCTGCTACAAAGAAGGGCACAATCTTCACTAACGTAGCTCTTAATCTCGACAACAACACAGTATGGTGGGAAGGCCTCGACAAGAATCCTCCTGTAAATGCTGTTGAGTGGACAGGTAAGAAGGTAAACGGTGTTGAGTATACAGCAGAGGGCAAGAAGCTCGCTCATCCAAACTCAAGATTTACTGCTCCTGCAGTTAACTGCCCATGCCTTTCTTCAGAATTCGATAACCCACAGGGTGTTCCGATTTCTGCATTCGTATTCGGCGGACGCCGTGAAAAGCTCACTCCGTTGGTATATCAGTCAAAGAGCTGGAACAACGGTGTATTCGTAGGCTCAATTATGGGTTCTGAGACAACTGCTGCCGCTACAGGTGCTGTAGGCGTAGTTCGTCGTGACCCAATGGCTATGCTCCCGTTCTGCGGTTACAATATGGGTGACTATTGGAAGCACTGGATTGAGATCGGTGAGTCTCTCGACGAAGACAAGGCTCCTAAGATCTTCAATGTAAACTGGTTCCGTAAGGACGACGAGGGCAACTTCCTGTGGCCAGGTTTCGGTGATAACCTTCGTGTACTCGATTGGATTATCGACCGTTGCGACGGCAAGGTTGACGCTCAGGAAACAGCTATCGGTTATATTCCTTATGCAAAGGATATTAACCTTGAAGGTCTCGATATGACAGAGGCAGACCTCGACAAGATTCTCGATGTTGATAAGGATGCTTGGAAGAAAGAGTACGAAGGTGTTGAAGAACTTTATGCTAAGTTCGGCGACAGACTTCCTGCTGAACTTGCTGCTGAGCTTGAAAATGCTAAGAAGTCTCTTAAGGACTAATATTTGATTATAGAGGCACGGACTTTTGTCCGTGCCTTTTTGCTGCTTTTCTTTGCTAAAATATTGTCAAAAGTATTGCACATAGGGCGATAATTTGGTAAAATAGTACAGATATTAAATTAAGGAGTTGCCTTTATGGATTCTAAAACTAAAAAAGACCTACAGATTTTTGCAACCCAAATAAGAATGGGCATAATCGAAGGCACATATAACGCAAAAGCCGGACATCCGGGCGGTTCGCTTTCTTCCGCAGATGTTTTCGCTTATCTCTATGGAAAAGAAATGAAATACAGAGCTGACGAACCGAGATGGGACGCCAGAGACCGCTTTGTTTTATCAAAGGGACACTGTGCTCCGGGCTTGTATGCAGCTCTCGCATACAAGGGATTTTTCCCTGTAGAAGATTTAAAAACACTTCGCCACATTGGCTCTTATCTTCAGGGACACCCCAATATGAATACTGTTCCGGGCGTTGATATGAGTACCGGCTCTCTCGGTCAAGGTATCAGTGTTGCAGCAGGTATGGCAAAGGGTGCAAAGTATCTCGGCAAGGATGACATAAATGTCTACACTCTTTTGGGTGACGGAGAGATAGAAGAAGGACAGGTTTGGGAGGCAATGATGTTTGCCGGCCAGTACAATCTGGACAATCTCTGCGTGATTATCGACTCAAACGGACTCCAAATCGACGGTACTTGCGACGAGGTTATGAGCGCAGAGCCTATCGATGAAAAACTCAAGGCGTTCGGCTTTGATGTCATCACAATCAATGGCAATGACTTTGACGATTTGGAAAAAGCATTTGATGTTTTTCATAAAACAAAGGGTAAGCCTTTCGGTATCATAATGAAAACAGTCAAAGGATTGGGCGTTTCATATATGGAAAACCAAGTAGGCTGGCACGGTAAGGCTCCTAATGAGGAAGAATACAAAATTGCTATGGCAGAGCTTAATGCCAAGATGGCAGAATTGGAGGCATAATTATGGCAGAAGTAAAGAATATTGCTACCCGTGACAGCTACGGTAATGCACTGAAGGAACTTGCTGCAGAAGGTGCCGACAACCTCGTTGTCTTGGACGCTGACCTTTCTGCTGCGACAAAAACAGCTATTTTCAAAAAAGCATATCCGGATCGCCACATAAACTGCGGTATAGCAGAGGCTAATATGGTCTGTGTAGCGGCAGGACTTTCCACCATGGGACTTGTTCCTTTTGCTTCCAGTTTTGCTATGTTTGCGGCAGGCAGAGCTTTTGAGCAGGTTCGCAACTCAATCGGCTATCCGCACCTTAATGTAAAAATCGGTGCAACTCATGCCGGTATCAGCGTAGGCGAGGACGGTGCGAGCCACCAATGCTGCGAGGACTTTGCGCTTATGCGCTCCATTCCGGGTATGGTAGTTATTTGTCCTGCCGATGATGTAGAGGCAAGACAGGCAGTCAAAGCGGCTTATGCCTATGAGGGACCGGTATATCTCAGATTCGGCAGACTTGCTGTTCCTGTATTTCACGATGACTGCTACAAGTTTGAAATAGGCAAGGGCGAGGTTATCAGCGAGGGCACAGATGTTACTATCGTTGCTAACGGTCTTATGGTAGCAGAGGCTATTGAGGCCGGCAAGCAACTCTGCGAATGCGGAATCAGCGCAGAGATAATCAATATCGCTACAATCAAGCCTCTTGACGAGGATTTAATCGTAAAATCGGCTAAGAAAACCGGAAAGGTTATCACTGTAGAGGAACACAATATTATCGGCGGTCTCGGCGAGGCTGTATGTGCTTGTCTCAGCGAAAAGTGCCCGACTCCCGTTAAGAGAATAGGCGTAAACGATGAATTCGGTCATTCCGGTCCTGCTAAAGAATTGCTCAAGCAGTTCGGACTTTCCGCCGAAAATATTGTCAAGGTTACAAAAGAGTTTTTGGCTTAACGCTCGGCACACAAAAATGTTGATTTATTACTTGCGATATTATATAATATTGTGTGGTAATTTTGATAAAACCTAAACATAAAATTCATAAGTGAGGTAATAATTATGGAAGGACTTAACAAAAAGACTATCGAAGACATTGATGTAAAAGGTAAAAGAGTTCTTGCTCGTTGTGATTTTAATGTTCCGCTTAAGGACGGCGTAATCACTAACGACAAGCGTATTGTTGCGGCATTGCCTACAATAAAGTATCTTATGGAACACGGTGCAAAGGTTATTCTTTGCTCACATCTCGGCAGACCTAAGGGAGAGTATAAGCCTGAATTCAGCCTTGCTCCTGTAGCAAAGAAACTGTCTGAGTATCTTGGCACAGAGGTTAAGCTTGCTGAGGATCCTGAGGTTGTAGGACCTAATGCAAAGGCTATGGCTGCAGAGCTTAAGGACGGAGAGGTTATGCTCCTCGAGAATGTTCGTTACAGAAAAGAAGAAACAAAGAACGAGGAGAACTTCTCTAAAGAACTTGCTTCTCTTGCTGATGTATTCGTAAACGATGCATTCGGTACAGCACACAGAGCACACTGCTCCACAACAGGCGTTGCTGCTTTTCTTCCGGCTGTATGCGGCTATCTTATCCAAAAAGAAATTAAGTTTATGGGCGGTGCTCTTGCTAATCCTAAGAGACCCCTCGTTGCTATTCTCGGCGGTGCTAAGGTGTCCGATAAAATCGGCGTAATTTCTAACCTTATCGACAAGTGTGATACTATCATTATCGGCGGTGGTATGGCTTATACATTTATGAAGTATCTCGGCCACAACATCGGTACATCTCTCCTTGAGGAAGATTGGGTAGAAAAAGCAGGTCAGATGATGGCTGACGCTAAGGCTAAGGGCGTAAACTTCCTTATTCCTGTAGACAATAAGGTAGGTAAGGAATATGACGAGAACACAGAGAGCCGGATTGTTAATTCCGATGAAATTCCAGACGGCTGGATGGGACTTGATATCGGTCCTAAGTCACAGGAGCTCTTTGCAGATGCAATTAAGGGTGCCGGTACAGTAATTTGGAACGGTCCTATGGGCGTATCCGAGTGGGATAACTTTGCAGCAGGCACAATCACTGTAGCTAATGCTGTAGCAGAGTCCGGTGCTATTTCAATCATCGGTGGCGGTGATTCTGTAGCAGCTGTAACAAAGCTCGGCTTTGCTGACAAAATGAGCCACATCTCCACAGGCGGCGGCGCATCTCTCGAATTCCTCGAGGGCAAGGAACTTCCGGGTATTGCTGCTCTTATGGATAAGGACTAAAAATTATATTTTAATAAAATTGAATTGAGGTAATCAGGATGAATAAATCTCTCAGAAAAGCAGTTATCGCAGGTAACTGGAAGATGAATAAGACACCATCTGAAACAACAGAGCTTATCAATGCTATGAAGCCATTGGTAGCAGATGCAGATTGCGGAGTTGTACTTTGCGTACCTTTCGTAGATGTTCCTGCCGCAGTTGAGGCTGCTAAGGGCTCAAACATCAAAATCGGCGCAGAGAATGTTCACTTTAAGGACAGCGGCGCTTTCACCGGCGAGGTTTCAGCAGATATGCTCCTTGAGCTTGGTGTAGAATATGTAGTTATCGGTCACAGCGAAAGAAGAACATACTTCGGCGAGACAGACCAGACAGTAAATCTTCGTACCCTTAAGGCTCTCGAAAAGGGACTTAAGCCAATCATTTGCGTAGGCGAGACACTCGAGCAGAGAGAGCTTGGCTACACTGAGACATTGCTGAAGTATCAGACAAAGATGGCTCTCACAAATGTAACTGCTGATCAGCTTAAGAATGTTATCATCGCCTATGAGCCTGTATGGGCTATCGGCACAGGCGTTACCGCTACAGCAGACCAGGCTGATGAGGGCAACGGATATGTTCGTTCCGCTATTGCAGAGGCTTACGGTGAAGATGCATCTAAGGCTGTTACTATCCAGTACGGCGG
>URJF01000110.1 GCA_900548085.1 uncultured Oscillospiraceae bacterium
GTCGCTCAGTTCGATACGCGCCACACCACTTACCGTCTGCGCCGCCATATTGACCAAATCTACAGTGACATCGTCGGTGAGAATAACGGGAATAGCACCGAATGACGGAAGATTCATATCCTCTATCATATCTGCAAATTCCTGATTTATGTCATAGCTGTCAGCAATGAATACCACTACCTCAGGAACAAATCCCTGTATTCTCGTCTTAGAGGATGGTGAAAGCTCGGCATAGCCTAAAATGGAAAACTGAGCGTCCTCCTCAACTTTGCTCTTTAGTGCGACCTTATATTCTGTCTCGTTCGCACAGACAACAATTCCTATCTTATCCAAATTCATCGTAATATCCTCCTATGCTACTCTTACTTTCTTGCATTAAGAACAAGCTTGTAGCTGTAGTTGTTCTCTATCTCATAGAGATTAACAGCCTGCTTTTCGGTAACTTCTACAGTAATTGAGCTGTAGGTAGTGATAGGTTTACCGTCTGCCGTCTGGCTGGAGGCACTTGATACTCTGATAATTTTAAGCCCTTTGTATGCTACAGTAGCTTTAACCTTTCCGCTCCGCTGCTCATTGACGATAACATCTACCGTATCACCTGCTGCAATGTAGCCGTCAACACCGCTTACGCTGCTGGCATCCAGCGAATAAGCAACCTTGCCCGGATCGAGCTTAAATGACAACGATACTCTTTGGTCATCTTTGTCCACAAGTCGTGCACCGTTCACCTGCTCGCTTTTGTATATCGGGTCCACGGTAATCTTGCCGATAAGGTCCTTTGAGTTCTCAACATAGTTAGGAACAAGATAGTCATTAACAACTTCCTTTTGGGCAAAATAGTTTGCACCGTCTGCAAACATATCCTCAGTAATTTCAGTGTCCTTGGGAATATCCTGAAGTGCAACATAGACCTTCTTTGTGTCGGCGTCCTTGATGGTTGTCTTTTCGTTTATACCCTGAGCGAACATATATGTAGCGAATCCTGCTACAAGTGCAAATACTACTGCAATCAAATAAACTTTTTTCATTTAGTTTTTCCTCACAAAATTCCGGCTGTCAGCCTAATATTTTTATCATCACATTTCTACGGTGAGACTATGTGTTAGTCTGCTTAAAGGCGCTGCTCTCGACCTTAAAGGTGGAGGAGGTGGTAATATGGCGATAAAAATCATCGTCAACTTTTCCGATGAGCTTTGAAAAAGCTTTCATCTTGACTGATACCTTTACCGTAACATTGCCGTTAGCACGCTTAGTCAAGTCGTAAGTACCGTCCCTTGTGCCTGTACCTGTTGCAGAAACTATCATATTCTGCGTGCCCGAAGCATTGACCTTATAGTTTACATCGTTGGAGTAAACCACGGTTATCTCTGCCGTATTTTTCAGATTACCCGGCAGGGAATCTTTGACTACATCGATTATATTTTTTTCTGCCTCGGTGTAATCACCTACGAGCTCATCGTTAGTCTTAAGCACCTTGTCGGTAGGTCTGTTGCGAACCGGATCGTAGCAGATAACCTGATCGGACTCATATGTGTTTGAGGTTGTTCCGCCCTCGTCGACTGAGGAGGTGTACTGAACCTGCGAAACACAAGCATCACGAGCAGCATTTCGTGCTGCAGTCTCCACGGAAATCATATTGTAGAACAACCATCCGAAGTCGATAATCAAAAAAATGATTATCAGGAAGAACGGCATAACCAGTGCAAACTCAACAGCAGCCTGACCGCTTTCCTTCTTCTTCAGTTTTTTTATTTTCATTGGCGGACCACCAACCTTTTATCAAAAAAATATTCTTTGTCAATCGTCTTTTAAGTTATAAAATCTTAAAATAAAGGAATGAGCCAAAAATAGCGAGGCAAGAACCCCCCTGCCCCGCTAATTCTTTGGTCAATTAAATTGTTGCAACACAACCAAAATTTATAGTTATGATGTGAAACAATTAGCCGCTGATAGCATTATCAATTTCGCTACCGTTGCCTGTCTTGTTTTCAAATGTGTTCTTAATCTTTCCGCCGAATGCTACGAGAAGAACTACAAGTACAAGTGCAATAAGACCGATGATGAGAGCGTACTCAACCATACCTTGACCGTTTTCATCCTTAATAAAGCTCATTATTTTTTCCTCCTTAAATAATAAATAATAATGACAAAATATCGACTATCGTGTAAGCCAACATACACGAAAAATCCAAAAACATCAGTTCAGGAATTCCAAATTAAAGACCATATAACACATAGAAACCACTGCACCTACCGAGAGGAAGGGTCCCATAGGGATAAGTGTCTTTATGTCGCCCTTTTTGCTGATTTTTAGATACAGATAGAACAGCGCTACTAAAATAGCCATAATAATCATGCTCTGGAAGTAACCCACTGCGTAGATGCAGATACCGATTACTGCGCTGAGCTTCTTGTCTCCGGCACCCATAGGAATCTTAAATATCCCGGGTACAAAGGAAATCAGCATACCAATCATAAATCCTACAAAAATCTTAGGGAATATGTCGGCTGTCTTATTGGTGATGCTGTAATATACAGCATACACAACCTGAATAATAATCATTGCTAACAAAGTGGAATTAGGTATCTTCCTAATCAAAATGTCCACATATGACAGCAACATCAGCGGAATGAGCAGAGCCAAGTTTCTAATCATCAGTGCCGTATCCGACGCCGTGAAAACGAGAGCAAAGGATGCGACAATTCCTACTGCTACAGACAAAATGTAGAAATAAGCTTTCCCCAGCGGTGCCGCCTTGACGGGATCCTCTATACGAGCTAAAACCAATTTCTTGGACACAGGTACTGTGACCACTCCGACAACTGCTCCATACAATATTGAAATCAAAGCATTTGTTAAAGTTTCACTCATATCTGTTTCCTATCTCTTGGTAACGGTTTTTTGTTAATTGTTACCAAAAATTTCGTTTGCCTATGTTCAAATTATATCAACTATTTCCCAATAAATCAAGGGTTAGAAACAATTTCGTCATAATTCAACAAAACTTAGTTCATCAATTTGTATAAAAAAGCTAAACAAATTAACTAAAAATAAACTTGTCGTAGTTCATCATATTACAATAAATCATTTATGTACAACAACTTTGAAATTGTCGGAGGAGTACAAACCTACTTTCTTTTGGTAATCTTTTCGCATATTATCATACTTTTTGTCGTTAAAATACTTGATTTTCTTCTTATCCGGGTCAGCTTCAAAATACATATTCTTGCCGCTTTTGCTCTTAGCAAAAGCGAACTGACGGATGACACGGTCATTTTTGAGTACATCGGTAAACTCAATTTCGCCGTCTGCATCGTAGTACAAAGCAAACTCTGCCATAGCACCGTCATAGCCTGTGCCGGATTTAAAATCCTTAGACAAAGCATTATTGAACACATCCGTTACATCGGTAGATAAATCCTTTTTTTGTGCAAAAGTGACAGAATACTCTTTTGTGGAAGAAATATCCTGAGCACGCATATAGGTAGTGTCCATAGTAGGAACAATACCACTGTGGGCAAGAGCAGAAAGCCATCCCAACCAGCCGTATTCGGCAGTGTAACGCTCAATGCTTATGAAATATCCGTCATCCTTTAGGCAATGGGAAATCTGTTCGGCATAAGGTGCAAAGGCTTTTTCAAAATTGCCCTCACGCTGTGAGCGTGTACCGATACGAACAAGATGTCCGGTATCATCGTCGGTGACATCAAGCAGTGTACGGAAGGAGGTCACTGTGTCAAACTGTCTGTCCGTATCCATAGTGAGCACATCACGCACTTCAAATTCAATATTGGTAAGTCCCAGCTTTTCGGCGAGGAGCTTTGCGTTAGCTACCGCCTTTTCATTCTTATCAACGCAATAAAAATGGGAGTCGGGATAGCACTTAGCCATAAAGCAGCTGACAATGCCGCAGTCGCAGGCAAGGTCAAGAACCTCTGTACCGAACATATCCGCTTTGTCGATAACCATATTGCCTATATGCCTGAACACTCCGCCGTCGAATGCGGCAGAAATATAAATCGATGACTCAAGTGTGTCATTCTTAAGTTCATAGAACTTATCATTATCTGTAGGTGCGCCCTCTGCTCTGTAATTAAGAATATTAGCCACCTCGAGTGCGTAGTTCTTATTAGTCCTGTAGGCAAGGCCCGAAATAAAATCGTTAGGAGTCTTTATATACTTAAGTCCTACCTGCTTCATATATTCTTCTACCTGTTCGTAAACTACCATAAAAAATACCTCTCTGTACAATGTAAATATATAGTATCATAATCCGACGTACTTTGCAAACAAATAACATTTGATATTTGGCCTATACAATGGTATAATTATTTTATTACATAATAAAGAGGAGTCTCCGTGTATGGAAACAAAAACAGCAGTACTGATACCCTGCTACAATGAAGCACCCACTATAAAAAAGGTAATAACCGATTTTCAGCGTACGATGCCATGGGCAGAGATATATGTATATGACAACAACTCTACAGACGGCACAGCAGACATAGCCAGAGAATGCGGTGCGACGGTACGACACGAATACCGCCAAGGCAAAGGCAATGTTGTGCGCTCAATGTTCAGAGATATAGAAGCAGACTGCTATATTATGGTAGACGGTGACGACACATATCCCAGTGAGGATGCGCTGAAACTGGAAAAAGCCGTGTTAGACGGCAAAGCCGACATGGCAATCGGTGACAGGCTGTCCTCCACTTATTTTGAAGAAAACACCCGAAAGTTTCACAATTTCGGCAACATGCTCGTCCGTGACCTAATCAATTTTATCTACAGATCAAATGTGCACGACATTATGACCGGTGCAAGAGCATTCAGCTATGATTTCGTCAAAACATTTCCTATTATGTCAAAGGGATTTGAGATAGAGACGGAAATGACTG
>URJF01000111.1 GCA_900548085.1 uncultured Oscillospiraceae bacterium
ATATAATTTTCACTGTGATTTATTTTGTCGGAAAAGACTTCTGCTCTCGTATCCGAATACGCACGATACCCAAGAAATTCAAGATACGAACCCTCGTCGTCCAAGTTAAATACATTCTTTCCCACATTATTTTTCTTCTCATATTCATCAAGAGCGTTGATGGCATTTATCATAGGCTGCTGATAATATGTTTCGTCAATATATGCGTCATACACAGACACTCCGGTAAGAAATGATAAGAACACACAAATAAGAATATTTCTCAGCTTATTAGTATCTACTATTGTAAAAATGTAAGCAAAAACCAATGCTGCCGCAATGAGCATAAAAGACATCTGCCTCTTGGACATAAAAGACATAAGAGTAGTTCCGCCGATTAGGAAAAGATACCTAAGTTCAATCTTTTTCTTTTTAATCATGCCCACAACAAACAGTGCCAAAATGAACACCATAATAATCATATTTTCGGATTTTACGGCAGGCGGTCGGACTTCGGTTATAAGTAGGCTAAGCTCTTTTACCTTTAGTGAATTATACAGATACACCAGCGACTCTGTGCCGTATGGATTTATCACAGCTACAGCCACAGAAGCAACAAAGGTCAGCCAAATCGGATAGCGCTTATACTCCGCCCTCGGAATAAATTTGAATACATCCGTAAATTTGTTTATGCACGAAATATCGAATATATAGGGCAGCATAAAAATCAGCATAATGGGCCAAATGGTAGAATGAATCTGTATCTCCAGCAGCGACATAACGGGAATCCAAATGAGCAGTTTTGCTTTTTTCTCTCTGATATATTTTTCTAACACCAGCAATTCTGCAGCGAGAAACAGATATGTAAATAGCTGAGGCCGGGTATATAAATACTGAGTCATACAGCCGTTCAGCACTGCTATAATAAAGAGATTTTGGAGCTCAGCCTCTTTTTTGATATAATTAAGTAATTTCAGCAGCGCATAGTCAAATGCCAAATATACTATGATACATACAATCTTTACGCCGATTTTGCCAAACCAATCATACAGAAGCCAAAACAAAATACAGCACAACCATTTTTGGAATGTAAAGGACATACCCTGATGGACGGTGAACGGCTCATACTCAGGATACAAACCATTTTTTAATATATACCTGCCGTGATTGAGCATAAACCAAGTGTCATTGTCCAAATCTCTAACCAACAACACGACAACGGGAATCAGGATAATAAAAAACACAAGCAGTATTTTATTAGATTTATATTGCTTTTTATCCAAAAAATCGCCTCCTGTTACAGTTGTATATATTTTAACATAAACAAAACTCCGTTTCAACAAAAAGGGCAACAAAAAATCCCACGGATTTCTCCGTGGGACTAAATATGTCGGATTATTCTATATCAATATACTTTGTAGAATCAATCTCTTTTTGAGGTTCTTCCTTAGGCAAAGTCAACTTCAGGATACCGTGCTTAAACTCGCCCTTGATATCGGACTCGTTAATATCGCCGACATAGAAGCTACGCTCGCAAGAACCTGCATAACGCTCCTTGCGAATATACTTTGACTTATCTTCCTTTTCTTCGTCAAGACCTTTTGCGGCACTGATGGTCAGGTAGCCGTCCTTAAGCGAAACCTTAACCTCGTCCTTAGTGAACCCCGGAAGATCCATCTCAAGAACATATCCGTCATCTATTTCACGGACATCGGTCTTCATAAGGTTCTTACCTCTGTGGCCGTACAATCTCTTTTCCATCTTCTGCATATCATGGTCATCATAGAACGGAAAACCAAAGAAATCATCGAACAAATCATTACCAAATACGCTAGGCATCAACATAAGTCATCGCTCCTTTCATAAAAAACACCATGTAAAATACCTGCTTTTTATGAACTCGGGATGAGGGAAACAAAGTAGCTGTTGGGGAGATTATCTAATCTCTCACGGTCATCTTACTTCCTTTCCTTTGTTCTGACTATACTATAGCACCGAGAATTAGCACTGTCAAGGGTAGAGTGCCAATCTTAATAATTTATTCACAATTAGATTTATAAAACAATACCGAGGCTCAAAAGAACCTCGGTATTTATTCATATCAATCGGTAGTATCCGTATCGCCGGATCTTGAGTCGAAGAACAGGTGTGCACCCTTAGGCAAGCCTGTCTCAGGATATTCATCATCCTTAGTGTAGTTGATGTCCAAATCTCCGGTATTATCGGATGCGTTCTTCCACTCTTTTTCGGACACAAGCGATACTGTGCCGCTCTCTACCATATGGAGATCCATAGTTCTCCAATTAGTGAATCTGTGGAGAGTGAGATAATATGTATTGAGCACAATATCCTTGCCGATAATGCTGCCCCAAATCTCCTGATAGTAGCCGTCCATATCGCATAGTCCGTTAGGTGCGTAGAACAGAGCGCCGATTTTGCCATACATAGCAAAGTAGTTTACATCAGACTGATACGAGCAAACTGCGTTAGGCAAATCCTTAGCATTCTTTTCGGCGTTGTCGCTCTTAGAATAGATATCATAGAGATTTACATCGCCTTCGTTTGCTACGAGATATGTCAACTTCATATCAATGGTAGTAGAAATATCAATCTCGTGATCGGCATAAACAACTACAGGATATCCCTGCTGAATATTCTTTATTCCGTCAGCGGACTTATTTTGAGTATGGCAGTACGGGCACTGTACATATTCGTTAGCCTCTACTGTGCTGAGCGGAATATTGAATGTATGCTTACAGCTTGTGTTCTTGCACTTAAACTTGTAGCACCACTCTGCCGTACCCTGAGAATCAAAGCCTGCGAGAGAAGTCTTGCCTTTTATCGAGTCAAGTGAAATATTAAGGCTGTTTGCAGAACAACGGAAATCATGTCCCATATATACCAAGCTATCCGGTCTGAGAACACACTGACCGAGAGAAATTGCATCCCATGAACCCATAAGCGTAGCGGTCTTGTTCAGCGTCATCTGGCCGAGTGAATATACAGAACCGTTCTTCAGCTTAGTAGCCTCCGTAATCTCAAATTTAATTCTGCCGATAGTATCCTTAATTTTATCCCAAAGGGTACTGTTCTCTGGCAATGTACTCTGATAGTAGGTAACGGTGTAGGTATTATTTCCGAACATTTCGGGCAGAACCCAAAGGTCAGCATTGTGACGAACGGTCAAATACTTAGGTGTGAATACATATTTGCCCACATATGCGGTAGTTCTCGCAAAAATCTTAATATAACCTGTATAAGATGTCAGCGAGCCGCCGATGCGGAATGTGCTGCCTCGTGATTTATCGGAGGCGTCACTGCTGTACTCGTAGTCCGGATTGACTGTATCTGCGTCTGTAGAAGTCTCATCGGCAGGTGCAAGTTCTTTACCATCCTTAGGACAAACTATCTTTTCTCTAAACGGAGTAATGCGTGAGTCGGAGCCCAGCTTAGAAACAACTGTTCCCTGCACCTTTGTACCGTTTGCATTACAGGTAGCACAGTTAGTGCCGTCAGAGAATGTACCGTGCTGACTGCAGCAATACTTACATCTGTAGATAATGTTGCCGTTGGCATCCTTCTTAGGATCACCGTTATCGTCTACCTCATAGTACACATCATCGTCGGACAGAATTCTGTTGCAAGTAGAGCATTTGTACTTGCAATACGGGCACTTGCCGCCGTCCAGCTGAGAAGATGTGAAGTGATTTCCGCAAACATTACAGAAATACTTAGTAGATGATGTATTAAGGTCGGTGATGAGATAATATGCCTTATCCTGACTGCAATAATAACTTGCGGATACAAGATATTTGCCGCAGCTCGGGCACTTATTATCAGAAACCTCATCGTTCTTCCAAATCTTATTACAGCTGTAGCAGTATCTGCCGCCGTTCTTATCGTTGCTGGCATCGGTACTGTCTTTGTTCTTATCGCCGGAATCGTCCTTTTCGTTTGTGTCGTATCCGGTTTTGCCACCCTCGCTGGTATCTATCTTATAATCACGGATATAGTCACCCGACTTGCCCAGTTCGATATAAGATGTATATGCGATAAGGTCGCCGCCTATAGAAGAATTTACACAGTCTCTAATCTTAATGTTAGAGAGATAAGCTCTGACATAGCCTCCAACATTGAAATCACTGTAAGAACCTACATCTATAGAAGTGAGTGTTTCGAGATTGCCGCCTACATTGAGAGCAACATCATGACGCAATGTCAGGTACTTGCTCGAAACAAAGTTTCCTGTAGCGGTAAATGTGGTACCGGCGTAGAGACGAGTATACTTTCCACTGCTGAAATTTCCTTTAACAAACATCTTCGGTGCGTTGGCGTAGCGATATATGTTGTCATTGTCGCCATCCTTGCGCCAAAGCGTTTCTTTAGCTTCGGTTTCGTCGGCACCGTCAAGTGCTTTGCCCACCTCAACATAATCGTCTCCGTCAAAGTTGCCGTAAACATAGAGCTGAGTAAGGTCACGAATCTTAGCTGTATCCTCTACATGCATACTGCCGTTCACTATCAGTCGAGCTGTTGGCTCCTGCTCATAGCTTTGTGCCACATAGCATCCGTAACCTACCGAGTCGTTCTTAAGGTCGTTAAGGATACGGAGTTTGTCGAGGATTCTCGTGTCATCATTGAACAGCTTAGCCTCATCAACAGAGCCATTGTACATTTTTTTGTTGCCCTCAACGAGAACTGTTGCATTCTCTTGAAGCTCAAGACCGGAATATGCGTAAAGTGTACCGCCTACATAAACATTTGAATTAGAATAAACATCCATTTGTCTACTGTAGTTTTCGGGAACTTTGGTAGAAATTGTACTGCTCAACCAATACCAAGTCTTTTTACCGGTAGTGTTGGCGTACATATTTCCGCCTACGTAGAAGTACGCCGGAGTGTATTTGTTCTGTGTGCG
>URJF01000112.1 GCA_900548085.1 uncultured Oscillospiraceae bacterium
ATGTACTTGCGATTACGAACACCGAGGGTAGCATAGTCGGAAACTACGAGTACGACGCTTGGGGTAAAGTTTTAACCGCCGACACCGACATTGCAAAGCAAAACCCACTTCGCTACCGCGGATACTATTACGATAACGAAACAGACTACTATTACTTGCAGTCAAGATACTACGATAGCAATATTTGTAGATTTATTGAAATTCAAAAGGGTATATAACATGAAAAGAAATACATTTGTGAGTACCCTATTCTTAGTCATTTATTTTATACTTGATTGTAATATACCTTTATTCGGAGATGATACAACAAAACTCATTTTGCTTTATTTGCGTATTATTTGACGTCTTTGGATAAAAACGAGAAAAGTTACGAATTCAAAATAAAAACGACTTACAGGCGAATTTGGAGGAACTGTGGGCAATCGAAGCAAAAGCAAAGAAAAAATAACAGGCAATAGATAAAATAGGCGGAAATCAATCCGAACTTTTATCTGATAAAAAGAAAATCCGAAACTGTTACCGATGATAACAGTTTCGGATTATTCTTTGCTGGTGGAGATGACGAGAGTCGAACTCGTGTCCAAAATTGTCTTGCCGGGGGCTCTACGAGTGTAGTTTGTTATTTATGATTCCCCTCGCCGGTCGGCAACAAACAGCCTACGGGGTACGGTAGTCTCTGATACCTGACGGGAGCCGAGACGCTCTCCCGTTCATGTTCGCCACTAAGTCGACGCTCTCAAAGGGTTCGTGGCACTACCCAAGGAGAACGAAGGCGCACTTAGGCAGCCTTAAGAACTGTTTTATTATTGTCAGTTAATATTTAAGTTGTTACTTTTTAAGCGGTGCAACTCCGCTACTCGCTGACCGAGGTTCAACAACCCTGTCGAAAGCCTTTCATCCCCAAATCTTATTGTTTTAAATAATGCTTATAATTTGTGCGATAATAGCTGCGGATATAGCCTGCCCTTGACAGCACAACATAGTCTCCGGTGTTCAAATTATAATATATTACATCACCGCTCGGAGCGGTTTTGTGTATGGAATTTTTGTCTGATATAACTCGGTTTGCATTACGGAGATAGGTCTCCAAATCCTTGCAATCCACATCATATCTGTGTTTATAAAAATGATTTACAAATGACTTTGCGTCATAGAATCTGTATGTATATTTATTGCTGAAAGAAACATCAATAACTGTTCGCTTTTTTCGGGTGAGAAAAAAGGTGATAAATGCCGCAATCGATATGCCAATCAGCACATTCGCAAAAGTGCCTGTGAAAACATTGGCAACAAAATCAAAGTATGCTACAGCCAGGCCAACCACAAGAAAGATAATAGCCAGTGCGTAGTTCAGCGGTTTTGGCTTAGCATAAGATACAGTATACTTTCCGCTGTTTTTGTCTCGGCAGGTCTTGCATCGTTTCGGCAATGATAAACCCTTTGACCTAAAAAATTCTGCCTCATTAGCAGTTATTTCAAACTTTTTGCCGCACTGAACACAAGTGCGTTTCATCAGTAATTGCCTTTCATAGCACGCTCGATAGCTCTGTCAGAATCTTTTTTAGCCTGAACAGCACGCTTGTCGTACATCTTTTTACCTTTGCACAAGCCTATTTGGAGCTTGGCTCTGCCCTTGCGAATATATAGCTGAAGGGGGATTATAGACAAGCCTTGTTGTTGACTCTCTGCAAAAAGCTTGTTGATTTCTTTTTTGTGGAGGAGCAACTTCTTTTTTCGCATAGGGTCACGATTGAATCTGTTACCTTGTTCGTATGGCGAAATGTGCATACCTATAGCGTACATCTCGCCGTCATCTACAGAACAAAATGAATCCTTCAGGTTCACTCTGCCGGCACGAATAGACTTTATTTCTGTGCCGAAAAGCTCTATTCCTGCCTCGTATGTCTCTAAAACAAAATAGTCGTGATAGGCTTTTCTGTTTTGCGCTATAGTTTTTGATTCATCTGCCATACCTATCACTCCTTTGGCTGATTTGATTAAATAAGGCTTCTGCCCTCTAAAGCACGGCTGAGAGTAACCTCATCGGCATACTCCAAATCGGCGCCTACAGGCACGCCGTATGCGAGACGGCTGACAGTAATACCCATCGGTTTAAGCAAGCGAGATATATACATAGCCGTCGCTTCGCCCTCAACAGTAGGATTGGTTGCCATAATGACTTCTTCTACTGTACCGTCATTCAGTCGGGCGAGCAGTTCCTTTATTCTGATTTGGTCAGGTCCGATATTATCCATTGGTGATATAGCCCCGTGTAGAACATGGTATGTGCCTTTGTACTCGTGGGTACGCTCTATAGCCGCTACATCTCTGGGGTCCTCTACCACACAGATAACACTTTTGTCTCTGTCATTAGATTTACAAATAGGGCACAAATCATCATCAGCAAGGTCACAGCAGATTTTGCACTGTTTTATCTTAGTATGAGCGTCCGTAATAGCTTTAGCAAAATCATTAGCCTCGCTGTCGGATAATCCCAATACATAGAACGCCATACGCTGCGCAGTTTTGTGTCCGATACCCTGCATACGCTCGAACTGGTCTATTAAGTTTTGGAGCGGTGCAAGATTATATGCCATAATTTACCTCTATATATTATAAGTAGAAAATCTAAATTTTATTCGTGATTTACAGTCCAGGAATATTAAGTCCGCCTGTAACTCCGTCCAGCTCTCTCTCTGCTTCTTCGTCTATTTGACGGATAGTCTCATTGAGAGCGGCAACCAGCATATCCTCCAGCATTTCTACATCCTCCGGGTCAACAACCTCGGGGTTAATGCCGATTGATTTAACTTGATGTGAGCCGGTCATAGTAACCTCTACCATTCCGCCGCCGGAAGAAACTACATATTCTTTTTCGTCGAGCTCTGCCTTTTTTTGTTCTATGTCAGCCTGCATTTTTTGTGCCTGACGGAGCATTGCCTGCATATTTTGCGGCCCTCCGCCGCCCATTCCTTTTGGTAATCTTGCTTTCATAATTTATACTGCCTTTCTGACTACAAAGTATCACGCTGCTCCCTGTCGTAGTCAAACAAGGCGTGTTAGGATTATTTCAAATCTATATTGAGCGTTCCGCCTGCTTGAGAAATAAAATCCTCGAGAGGGTCACGCTTTTGTGCAGTCTCTTGTGTATGCTTGAAAAGACCTAATTTGTACTTTTTGCCTGTAACCTCGTACAGCGATTTTTTGATAGCTTTTGCGTGGGTTGAAATTCGGATGAAATCACGAACTGTTTCGTTTTGGCTGTCAATCAGGAAAAAGTCACCACGAGTGTAGCCCTTAGCTCCGCTCAAAATTCCGAACAGAGCAATATCCTCTTTGTGGATAGCATCCATAAAATCGCCCCAACCCATAAATTCAACTGTTTCGTCAGATTCCGGTTGTGGTGCTGTCGTCTGTGACTGAACAGCAGGAGCGTCCACATGAGGTTCAGCGTTCGGCACCGGTTTTGGCTGAGCAGGCTTATCCTCGGTTATATCGGAAGAAGCTGGTGCCGGCTCAGATTTCTTTTCCGGCTGTACAGGCTTATGTTCAGTAACGGGTACGGGTTTGGGTTCGCTTTCGGTATAATCCGACTTGACCGTAACGCCTGTTTTTATTGCTGTCTCAAGAGCTGAAATTCTGCTGATGAGAGAATCATTGGTTTGTTCGAGCTTAGGCTCACACAACTTAACAAATGCGAGTTCAGTCTCGATTCTTGCGGTAGCTCCGCCTTTTATAGCCACAAGAGTGTTTTGGAACAAATCGAGGGCATAAATTACATTTTCAAGAGTGAATTTTTTTGCACCCGCCAAAATACTGTTGTACTCGTCATCGGTACAAACGATAAGTTCTCGGCTCTTTTTTACTGTTTTTACCACAAGAAAATTGCGGAAGTGATTTATCATCTCTACGCACAGCCGTTCCATATCAAAGCTGTTTTGGTACAGCTCACTGACAACCGCCATAGCTCCGGCGCTGTCTTTGTCAGCAATACAGTCGGAGAGCTTGTACAGAGATTCTCTGCCGGCAAGTCCCGCAACATCGGATACCAAAGCGGTATCTATATCATTGCTTCTGCCTGCACATTGATCAAGGATTGACAAACCGTCACGGAGTGCGCCGTCTGCGATGCGAGCGATGAGCACAGCTGCATCATCATGAAGGGCAAATCCCTCTTTGTCTGCGACCTCTTTCAGTCGTACCGCCATGGTTTCCGGCTGAATGCGCTTAAAATCAAAGCGCTGACAACGAGAAAGAATAGTGGCAGGCAATTTGTGTACCTCGGTTGTGGCGAGAATGAATATAACATGAGCAGGTGGCTCCTCCAAAGTCTTTAGCAGAGCATTGAATGCACCCGGCGACAGCATATGCACCTCGTCGATGATATAAACTCTGTATTTTCCACGAGCAGGAGAATAATTAGTATCTTCTCTCAAATCACGGATATTATCAACGCCGTTATTGGAGGCAGCATCAATTTCTACTACATCGTAGATAGAGCCGTTATCAAGCCCTTTGCATACCTCACATTCGTTACATGGCTCGCCGTCAACACTGTTTTCGCAGTTCACGGCTTTAGCAAGAATTTTGGCGCAGGTCGTTTTGCCTGTGCCACGAGAGCCGGTAAAGAGATATGCGTGGCTGATTCTGCCGTTTTTTATCTCATTTTTAAGGGTGGAGGTAACATGATCCTGACCGTACACATCGGCAAAAACCTTAGGTCTGTATTTTCTGTACAAAACTTGGTACATAGTATTCCTCCTCCTGATAAATAATTAGTGCCCTTGCGCCCTTTATGTAACGTACAGACTTGTCTGAGGCACACAGAATAATCCACTTATTGCTGCTCGGTTCCCCGCCTGACAAGGTTCGTAGCATCCCGT
>URJF01000113.1 GCA_900548085.1 uncultured Oscillospiraceae bacterium
CAGGAAACAAACCCGTATGCTTAAAGCCCATAGTCTTTATGTTAAATGTCAAATCCTTATAGTTAACTTGCCAAGCCGGCGGCATATGGCTGAAAACCTGCCACGAACCGCCACCCGTTTTTGACCTTTGATAACGGGCAGAGGGGTTGAACCACAAATTGTCGGTTCGTTCACTCCTCCATATTACCTGGGGGTCCGGTCTGACAAGAATTTCATTGCCCCAACGCTCAAGCTTTTCACCCGAGGAGCAATCAATCAGCTCATAATCTTTCCAATCCTTTGTATATCTCATTATGAAAGTCTTTCCTTAACTACACGGGCAATATCCTCGCCCAACTTTTTAATATGTTCTATATCTTTGCCCTCTAACATAACTCTGACAAGGGGCTCTGTACCGCTGACACGAACAAGAACTCTGCCGTCGCCCATAAGCTCCATTTCTGCCTTTTGGACTGCGGCGATGATATATTCGTCATTATTGTATTTTTTCTTGCCCTCGGCTGAAACTTTAACATTGATAAGCACCTGTGGATATACAGTCATATCCGATGCAAGTTCAGACAACTTTTTGCCGGATTTAACGACGGTTTCTATAAGCTTAACTCCGGAAAGCTCGCCATCGCCTGTAGTGGCATAGTCAAGAAAAATAACATGACCCGACTGTTCTCCGCCGATATTGTACCCGTCTGCGAGCATACGCTCAAGTACATATCTGTCACCAACCGCAGTTTTAACACACGAAATATCATTATCCTCGCAGAATTTGAAAAAGCCCATATTACTCATTACTGTAACTACTGCGGTATTCTTTTTAAGTTTGCCCTCAGCTTTCATTTTTTTGGAGCAAATTGCAATGACCTTATCACCGTCAACAAGATCACCGTTTTCGTCGACAGCTAACATTCTGTCGGCATCTCCGTCAAAAGCTAAGCCTAAATCGAGTCCGGCATCCTTAACAAAACTCATAAGTTCTTCGGGATGGGTACTGCCGCAGTGGTCGTTAATATTAGTTCCGTCGGGAGTGTCAGACAGCATAATACATTTTGCACCGAGAGAAGTAAATATCGCTTTTGCACAAACAGAAGCAGAGCCGTTAGCACAGTCAAGAGCTATTCTCATTCCGTCAAATCTCACATCAGTGACTGAAACAATATGCTGAATATAGTCGCTGACAGCGGTTTTGCAGTACATTCTGTTGCCGACTTCTCCACCGATTTTGAACGCCGGAGTTTCGGCTTTATCAAGAATAATGCTCTCAATTTCATCTTCGATTGCATCATCAAGCTTGTAACCTGTTTTTTGGAATATTTTTATTCCGTTATATTCACATGGATTGTGAGAAGCGGAAATCATAATACCTGCCTCACACTCGTAGAGACCTACAAGATAAGCAACGGCAGGAGTCGGAACAACTCCGACAGAAAGAACATTACATCCTACGGCACAAAGACCGGCTGTAAGTGCGGCCTCAAGCATATCGCCTGATGCTCTCGTATCTTTTCCTATGAGCACTGTCGGTTTTGCACTTTTTGACTCTTTTAGCAAAACATAAGCTGCGGCAGCGCCGATTTGCATAGCAAGCTCGTTAGTTAAATCTTTGTTGGCAATTCCTCTGACACCGTCAGTGCCGAATAGTCTACCCATAAAAACTCTCCGTTCATATTTTATAAATCAAAAGTTTGTTGACCGTTTGTTGTTGAATTAAATTCTATACCTAAATGCTTATATCCGGCAGGAGTTACGCATCTGCCCCGCGGTGTGCGAGCTAAAAATCCTATTTGCATCAGATACGGCTCATAGACATCCTCGATAGTAACTGACTCCTCACCTATTGCGGCAGAAATAGTTTCAAGTCCGACCGGACCCCCGTTGTAATTTTTTATCATAGTAGTGAGCAATCGTCTGTCGATAGAGTCAAGACCTAATTCGTCAATTTCCATAGAAGAAAGAGCCTCTTTTGCAGCCTCCTCGGTAATAACACCGTCGTACTTTACTTCTGCATAATCTCTCGCACGCTTAAGCAATCTGTTGGCAATACGAGGTGTGCCTCTTGAACAAGAAGCAATTTGGTAAGCACCGTTATCATCAACAGGAATGTTGAGAATCATAGATGAGCGCTTTACAATTTGAGCAAGTTCCTCATTAGTGTACATCTCAAGACGAAGAATGACTCCAAATCGGTCACGCAAAGGAGCTGAAATTTGACCGGCTCTTGTGGTAGCACCAATCAAAGTGAATTTTGGCAAAGACAGCTGATAGCTGCGTGCGCTGGGTCCCTTGCCGATTATTATATCAATCTTTCCGTCTTCCATAGCCGGATACAAAATTTCTTCAACTGTTCTGTTAAGACGGTGTATTTCGTCAATAAAGAGAACGTCGCCCGACTCTAAGTTTGATAATATTGCTACCAAATCGCCCTGTTTTTCGATAGCAGGACCGGAAGTGATACGGAGATTAACTCCCATTTCGTTAGCGACGATACCGGCAAGTGTTGTTTTGCCGAGTCCGGGAGGACCGTAAAGCAAAACGTGGTCCAGAGAATCGCCTCTGCGCTTAGCTGCCTCAATATAAATAGCAAGATTTTCCTTTGCTTTTTGCTGTCCTATATAGTCGCAGAGCTGTTTTGGCCTCAGTGAATTTTCTATTTCGTTATCCTCCGGAATATATTCCGGAGCGGATACCCTGTTTTCAAAATCATATTCAAATTCGTTTTCTATCATAAGTTTCTCCTATCAAAGCTGAGAAAGAAATTTTAAACCTTTTCGTATCATTTCGTCTACCGAAAGTGATTTGTCCATAGTGCCGACAACCGATGCTGCCTCTGACTGATTAAATCCGAGAGAAACAAGCACCTCAACAGCCTCTTGAGCATTGTCGGACTGTGCTACAGACTGAATACCCTCAACTATTGTATTAGTACGAGCCGAGCCTATACCTACCATCTTATCTTTCAGCTCAAGAACGACTCTCTCAGCAGTCTTTTTGCCGACACCTTGAGCGGATTGGATAGCCTTTACATCACCGCTGCTGACAGCTACAGATAATCTGTCAGGCGGTAAAACACTGAGTATAGCCATAGCAGCCTTTGGACCTATTCCGCTGACGGAAATCAAGAGCTTAAAGGCATTGAGTTCCTCTTGGGTAGCAAAGCCATATAAGTCAATAGAATCTTCTTTTACAGACATATATGTAAGAACATTGACATTAGTACCGACCGTAGAAATGGACGTTATTGTGGTAGTACTTGCAAAGCACTTGAAGCCCACGCCACCGCATTCTATAACAATAAAAGTAGGGTCAACATAGGTCAATTTTCCATTCAAGTTGTATATCATCTAAAATCACCTTTGTTCAATAAATTATTCAATCTTCCTATTGAGGAGGCACTGGTATGTCCGTGACAAATTGCCATAGCAAGAGCATCTGCGGTATCATCCGGCTTGGGTATTGCAGTTAAGCCCAAAATACTCTTTGTCATTTCCTGCACCTGCTTTTTTTCTGCTCTGCCGTAACCGGTAACGGACTGCTTTACCTGGAGCGGTGTGTATTCAAAAATATCTTTGCCGTACATTTGTGCCGCAAGGGTAATAACTCCCCTCGCCTGAGCTACATCGATAACTGTCTTTTGGTTAGAATTATAAAACAACTTTTCCATACTCATAGCATCAGGCTTATACTTTTTGAAAAGATAGCACATATCGTTATAAATAATCTGTAATCGCTCGGGGAACGGAGTATCAGCCTCAGTAGTTATAGCACCATATCCTAATACTCTGAACTTTGAATGGCTGTATTCGAGCACTCCCCATCCTACTATAGCGTATCCGGGGTCAATACCTAAAATTATCATTGTACACACTTATCCATAGTAAATAATTTTGTTAATTATAACACAAATGTCCGACCATTGCAATATTAAGTATATTATAATATATAGCAGTAGTTTTGCGTATTTTTTAATAAACGGTAAATATTGTAAATTTTTGTTGATACTACTGTAATTTTTGATAAAAAATGATATATTATTAGACGGAGGTTATACTATGAAGTGCAAAGAAATAATAAAGTCACGGTCGGTGATACAATTGGTAATGAGACTGCTTTTACTCGTCGCATCATTGGTACTCATTTATCTGTATATTTACCCACTGAAAATGAAAATACTTACACTCGGCAACGCCTTCGGATTAGGCGTTGCGGTTCTGCTGATATTAGCGGCAATATTCTTTAATCCGTTTTCTGACTTAATCAAAAAAATGTGGCAAGGTAAAGGTACGAAAGGACTGCTGATTGCAATTCTTTCACTGCTGTTGATATTCTGTATTAGCTTTTTTGGTACACTGTCCTCTGTAATCAGCAACGCAAAATACAGTGCAGACAACGAAACAACTGTTGTGGTTTTAGGTTGCAGAATATGGGGTAGCACACCGAGCAGAGCGCTGAAAGCAAGAGCAAAAGCAGCATCTGATTATCTGAAGAAAAACCCGAAAGCAGTTGCTATCGCATCAGGCGGTCAAGGTTCGGACGAAAATATAAGCGAAGGTCAGTGTATATATGACCTTATGATTGCTGACGGCATTGAACCGAGCAGAATATATATTGAGGACAAATCTACCACAACAGACGAAAACATAAAATTTTCCAAAAAAATTATGGAAGAAAACAATTTAAGCAAAAACATTGCTGTAGCTACCTCTGACTACCACCAAAAGCGTGCAAAAATGATATGCAGAAAAAATGGTATGGAGGCTAAATCGTTGCCTGCAAAATCGGGCAGCAGAACGGCACCGACATACTACACTCGTGAAGTATTCGGTGTATG
>URJF01000114.1 GCA_900548085.1 uncultured Oscillospiraceae bacterium
CACTTAGGACAAGTAAGCTCAACTGTCTCACCACAGGACATTATTTTTTTATAGTTACCTAATCTGTATTCCATATTTTCACCTCGTCATCTTATTTTACTATATTTTGGGATTGTGTTCAAGTATGAAAAGAATATTTATTTCTTTAATTTTATTAGTATTTTTGTTAGGAGGATGTACTTCAGAAAAAAATAATAACACTTCTTTTGATTACCCTAATGATGCGACTTACGTGAAATCAGTTTGGATAACTTATTACGAGTTGCAGGAGTTTATGGATAGCAGTGAAAATGTTTTTCGAAAAAATATTAACAGTGCTTTTTCTTCACTAAGCAAAATGGGATTTAATACAGTTACAGTTCAGGTTCGTCCTTGTGCTGATGCTTTTTATAAATCAAAATATTTTCCGTCAAGTGTATATTGTTTTGGAAAACAGGGGAGTGAGTTGCCTTTTGATCCGTTGGAAATTATGTGTGAAATTGCGGACAAAAATGAGCTGAAAATGGAGGCGTGGGTAAATCCGTACAGAGTGTCTCAAGACAGCGATATTAACAAACTTTCAGATGACAATATTGCAAAAAAATGGTATAAATCGGATAAGAAAAAGAATAATGTTTTGGTCATAAATGATAAGCTGTATTTTAATCCGGCAAGTGATGAGGTAACTGAGCTTATTGTGAACGGAGTAAAGGAGTTAGTAAAAAATTATAACATTGATGCTGTGCATTTTGATGATTATTTTTATCCTGATAAGTCCAAGAATATAGACAAAAAAGAATATAACGAATATAAAAAAGCAGGCGGGAAATTGCAGCTTTACGATTGGCGGAGAGAAAATGTTAATAAAATGCTTGAAAAAGTATATTATTCAATAAAAAAAATAAATCCCGATACTAAGTTTGGAATAAGTCCCGCAGCAAACATAAACAACGATTATCACGATTTGTATGCAGATGTAAACAAATGGTGTACTGTTGACGGTTATTTGGATTATATTTGCCCACAGGTTTATTATGGCTTTAAGAATGAAACTATGCCTTTTATGCAAACTACAAAAAAGTGGGCAAAAATGAGCCAAAAGCCGTTGTATATAGGTCTACCGCTTTATAAATCAGGCATAAAAGACAAGTATGCGTCTGAGGATAATAAGAATGCTATCAATGAGTTTTGCGACAACGACAATACAATTTCACGCCAAATAACATATATTTCCAAAATAAAAGAAATCAGCGGTTTTTACATATTTTCTTACGGCTCGCTTAAAGACAAAAAATGCAAAAAAGAAGTAGAAAATTTAATGAATGTTCTCAAATAAAAACAGCTGTACATGTTCGTGTACAGCTGTTTTACGCTATTTTGCGATACAGATATCGTTATTTGTGTCTACGGACTCGACAGTTACTTTTATCTCTTGTCCGATAATATTTTTATCCGAACGATACCTGACCGGAACATAATTCCTTGTATATCCCTGATAAATATTGTTGCCCTCGTTGCTCTCGAACAAAACTGTTTGTTCACTTCCTATTAACGAGTCAAAATATTTCAAACGGCTTCCTTTTGCAGTTTCAATCATAATTGACGCACGGCACTCTTTAGTGCTTTTAGGTATATTGTCGCCCCGTCTTGACGCAACTGTGCCTTCTCTTTGTGAATATGGGAATACATGCACTTTTTCAAATTCAATGTCTTTAACAAATTCTAATGATTTATTAAAATCTTCTTCGCTTTCGTCTGTAAATCCAACCATGACATCTGTGGTGATTGTTGCATCATCAAAAGTTGTGCGTAGCTTTTGACAAAGAGCTTTGTATTCTTCAGCCGTATAGTGCCTGTTCATATTTTTAAGCGTTTTGTCGCATCCGCTTTGGAGCGATATATGGAATTGGGGACAGAACTTTTCTATTTTTGACAGTCCATCAATAACCGCATCTGTAATGTGGTCAGGCTCTAAAGAACCTAATCTGACTCTGCAAATATTTTCGTTGTCGGCGCAAATTTTAACAGCATCTACTATATTGAAATCTTTTCCTTTTCCATAAGATGAAAGATTTATACCGACAAGAACAATTTCCTTTATTCCGTGGTTACCTAAGGTTTCTACTTCATTTCTTAAATCATCAGGATTTTTTGAGCGTACTCTTCCTCTTGACATAGGTATAATACAATATGAACAAAATCTGTCACATCCGTCTTCTATTTTTACAAAAGCTCTAATTCTTTCGTTAAAGTCATTGATTTTACAGCTTTGGAACTCGTCGCCGCTATGGTGCTTTTCTATCTTTATTATGCGGTTTTTATCCGTAGAATACTTGTTTATTAAATCTAATATATCATCGTTGTTTTTATTGCTTAGGACTATGTCTGCCTCAGCGAGTTCCTCTGCACTTTCTGGGAAAGCTTGCGGCATACAACCGGTTAATATTATGACACTGTTAGGGTGTTTCCTTTTGAATTTTCTTACATTCTGTCTGGTCTTTTGGTCTGCTGTAGCTGTTACCGTGCAGGAGTTAACAATATAATAATCTGCATCTTCGTTAGGAGATACGATAGTAAAACCTGCGTTTTTCAGCACTTCAGACATATATTCACTTTCGTATTGATTTACTTTACATCCGAGAGTATAAAATGCTGCTTTCATAAACTTCCTCCTGAAAATTTACCTCATTATAACAAAAATCAATCATCATTACAATAAAAATTGAATAATTATAAGTGGTGATTATTATGAAAAAATTTATATGCTTCATTATGTCGTTTATTATTTTTGTAGGCACAGCACCTACTGTATATGGTGCAGAGAAGGATGATAAGTCGGAAGTTAAGGCATATGTTCTTATGGACATGGACAGCAAAACTGTGCTTGAGGCTAAAAACGAAAATGAAAGACTTTCTCCGGCATCCGTTACTAAAATTATGTCTTTGTTAATTATTGCAGAGGCAATAGATAATAAAAAAATCACCTTAAACGATAAGGTTGTTACCACAAAAGATGCTGTATCAAAAGGTGGCTCACAGATTTGGCTGGAATTAGGAGAAGAAATGACAGTAGATGAACTGCTAAAAGCTGTTATAATTGCCAGTGCAAATGATGCTTGTACATCACTCGGCGATTATGTTTCCGGTTCTCAAACCGCCTTTGTTGCAGAAATGAATAAAAAAGCTAAAGACTTAGGTTTGAAAAACACTAATTTCGAAAATTGTACAGGTCTTGACGACACCACGGTAAATCATTATTCGTCGGCATATGACCTTGCGATTATTTCTTCGGAATTGATGAAACATAATTTAGTCCAAAAATATTCTACAATATGGCTAGACAGCCTTAGAGACGGAAAAACAGAACTGAATAATACTAATAAACTTGTCAATACATACAAGGGTATAACAGGACTTAAAACGGGAACAACATCTAACGCAGGATTTTGTATTTCAGCAACAGCAACGAGAGATAATTTGAATCTTGTGGCTGTAGTTTTAGGTGCTGACAGCAGCGAAAAGAGGTTTGATACAGCATCACAGCTCCTTGATACAGGCTTTGCTTCCTATGAGGCTTATTCACCAAAGATAGATGCGAAGAAAATTAAACCGGTTAAAGTGCAGTACGGCATAGTAAAATCTGTTGTACCCACCGTGCCGAAAAATATATCCGTTACGGTTGAAAAGGGACATAACAAAATTAGTTGCAAGTACGACATCAAAAAAAGCGTAAAGGCGCCGATTAAAGCAGGTGACAGTTTGGGAAGCGTTTCGGTAATGTGTGATGGAAAAGTGCTCCGAAAATTTGAAGTTACTTCACCGAAAAGCGTAAAAAAGGTTACTTTTATCGACTTGTTTAAGCAGTTGATTGTAAAAATTTGAATAGTTGTTGATTTTTTGTGTCGAATGTAGTAGAATACAATTCTAAATTAAGAATAATAAAGTCAAAAGAGGTATAAATATGTCAATCAAATTTAATGCTAAGTATGCTGAGGGTATTGTATCTGCTTCGGATATCAATGCTATGGCACCTAAAGCCGTAGAGGCTATGCACACTTTGATGAACAAAACAGGAGAGGGCAATGACTTTTTAGGTTGGATTGACCTTCCTACTAATTATGACAAAGAAGAATTTTCACGTATCAAAAAGGCCGCTGACTACATTAAGAGCAATGCAGATGTTCTTATTGTTATCGGCATCGGTGGTTCTTATCTTGGCGCAAGAGCTGTGGTCGAGGCTGTTAAATCTCCTAATTACAATTTGTTGAAGAAGGATACCCCACAGATTTATTTCATTGGTAATTCGATCAGTCCTGTTTCGCTTAATGAAATTGTATCACTCTGTGACGGCAAAGATATTTGCGTCAATGTTATTTCAAAGAGCGGTACAACTACAGAGCCTGCTATTGCATTCAGAGTATTCAGAGAACTTGTTAACAGTAAGTATTCTAAGGAAGAAGCTGCTAAGAGAATCTTTTGTACCACAGATAAGGCAAAAGGCACATTAAAGCAACTTGCTGATGAAGAAGGTTACGAAACATTTGTTGTACCGGATGATGTGGGAGGCCGTTTCTCAGTCCTTACAGCCGTAGGACTTCTTCCTATTGCAGTTGCCGGTATTGATATTGACGCTCTTATGAGCGGCGCTCGTAAGGCACAAAATGAGCTTTGCTCTGAAAATATTGAAGAAAATCCTTGCCTCAAGTATGCAGCTGTTCGTAACTGCTTCTACCAAAAGGGAAAGAGACTCGAATGCTTTGTTTCATTTGAGCCTGCTATGGCTATGTTTAATGAATGGCT
>URJF01000115.1 GCA_900548085.1 uncultured Oscillospiraceae bacterium
CAAACACAAGACATATAGCAGTGGCGGCTATGCCGTACAAAACAGACAACAATATAGTAGAAAAATAATCCGGCAAAGCCTGAAAATTCTTTACGGTAAAAGCACCTGTTTTGTCTGTAAAAGCATAATAAATTACCATCAATAGCGGCACTATGATAAAAAGCACAGACCACAAAAGATACGGCTTGTCCGTCATTCGTTTGAAAAGACTATTCTTCATTTTCGTCCTCCCAATTATATGACGCATCGGAAATGTGATCCATCTCATCGGAAAAGCTGGAGTAGTCTCCGAACTCGCCCGAATACTCACTTCTCTTCATAATATGGATAGCATCCGGCTCAATATACATACCTATGGTGTCCCCTTCTTTTAGGTGTTCACGGGTAGTCTGTATCATCCAAATAAATCCACCCACATCAACAAGTATTTCAAAATGAACGCCCTTAAAAGTGACGCCGGTAATCTTGCCTGTAAGGGAGGCACTTGCACCCGGCTCAACTATCTGAATATCCTCCGGCCTAACCACAGCCTCAACAAATTCGTTTTTTTCAAAGCCTGCATCGAGACACTTAAACTTAACTCCGCCAAAAGTAACCAAATAGTCCTCAAGCATAATTGCATCTACTATGTTAGACTCACCGATAAAGTCTGCCACAAAGGCATTGACAGGCTCATTATAAATATCCTCGGGTGTGCCGATTTGCTGAATCTTGCCCTTATCCATAACAACAACGGTATCAGACATTGACAAAGCTTCTTCCTGGTCGTGAGTAACATAAATAAAGGTTATGCCAAGCTCCTGCTGAATATTTTTCAGCTCTCGCTGCATATCCTTTCTGAGTTTGAGGTCAAGAGCACTCAGCGGCTCATCCAAAAGGAGCACATGGGGTTTGTTAGCCAATGCACGAGCGATAGCAACACGTTGCTGCTGACCACCGGACAGAGAGTCAATGGAGCGTTTTTCAAATCCCTTTAGGTTCACTAACTCAAGCATTTTTGCTACTGTTTGGCGAACCTCCTGCTTGGGCAGTTTTTGCATCTTAGGGCAAAAAGCAACGTTTTCATACACATTCATATGAGAAAAAAGAGCATAACGCTGAAAAATGGTGTTGACCCTTCTTTTGTGCGGGGGAACATCATTTATTCTTTTACCCTCAAAAATAATATCGCCCGAATCCGGTTTTACGAATCCTGCAATAGCACGCAACGTTGTGGTTTTGCCGCATCCTGAGGGACCTAAAAGCGTTATAAACTCTTTTTCATTTATATATAAATTCAAATTTTCCAATATGGTGTTTTCACCGAATTTTACCGTAACATCTTTAAGATCAATTATCTTCTTCAACTATGCACTTCCTCTTTGTAACCCGATTTGCTAAAAGCATAAGAATAATATATTATTTTTATACCGCAATGTCAATAAAATTATAGAAGAAAATGCAACTTTTGGGCAAAAATAAAAAGCCGCATAATGCGACTTTTTTGGTGGGCCATCAGGGACTCGAACCCCGGACCGACCGGTTATGAGCCGGTGGCTCTGACCAACTGAGCTAATGGCCCAAAGCATTGTCAGTTGACTTTGATATAATAACACTGAATTAGTTTTAAGTCAAGTATTTTGTGCAAAAAACTAACAATTAAATGAACAATACAGAGGATGCAATCAGATACTGTCCTGCATAGTACAAAAAGTGGTTAATGAACAAATAGAACTTGCCGTCCTTGTTTCTACCGAAGAATGTTCCGGAAAGCACCATATCGGATAGAGTGAACAATATTGCACCTACAGCCAGCAGCACATACTTCTTTTGGAACTTGAAAATAATAGCACAAGCTATACCTAAAATCATAGTAAGCGCTAAGAATATTACATAGAAAAATACAATCTTTCTATAAGCGCCAAAGTGAATTTTCATAATCTTTGCAGATGCGGTATTCACAACGCTGACTGCTACCGCTACGCCAAAGCACAACAAAATCTGCCAAATCTTCAGTTGTGTAGTGTAAATGATGGCAGCTGAATAAAACAGATGGCCGATAAGGAAAAAGATAAAACCGGCTCTGAGATATGTACTTTCGTCTTTTTTGTATATTCCCTTAAGGTCAAGGGATATATCGCCTACAAGACCGAGAGCTCCGCCAAACACAATGAGTGAGCCATACACACCTGCATAGGGATTTTCTATCAACGCAAAAGCTCCTGTCAACAAATAGCAAAGGCTGGAAACAGACTTAAACATCAAATTACTTACACTAAAGCCTCTTGCTCGTCTTATACAAAATATCAGTGATACCACAAGACCTATGGTAAGAACAATATAATAAGACATATTTATTCTCCATTCTGCACATAATTTATAAACAAATTATAACATATTTTATGTAAAAAGTAAACAGTTCGTGAATAAAATTATGCGGCAATCGTATATTATTGTCTTATTCGGTTGGAGTGGTCTTTTTTGATTTAACTTTTTCTATGAGTTTTTTTATTCCAAGAGTAATCGCTATACACAGCGGAAAATATGGGGTGAACGGTCCTGCCCAAAATGCAAGATACGCAGTAGCAACCACTGATGCCCATTTCATATGGAACAAAAGATGGAGCAAGTATCCGCCCCACACCGGAGTGTACATAAGCACAACAACCATAACAAACAACACAATTGTACGCCAATCCTTACATTCGTTCCATACCCACTTGCAAAAGTTTATAAATTTGTTTTTTAATTTTTCAAACATAATATATACCGCACTTTGATTTTTTATTATCTTATCACAGATACGACACGACGGCAACAATATATAATAAGTTTTGAAAATAATTTGATATCAAAAATAGGGTGGAATAAATCCACCCTATAATTTTATAACAATATTAAACCAAAAAGGATTATTCACCCTATTGCAAAGCTCTGTAACAGAAATTTCGCTTATGTACTTTTCTTCAAGCAGTTCAAGCAAAGATTTTTTGAATACTGTTCGACTGTTTTTTGAGATAACATATTCTTTACAATCATTATATAGAACTTCCGATTTCTTTTCTACAACAATATAGATACATTTTGTTGTAGTAATAGTCTTGTTATACCAAATGCAATATATTTTTTCAATTATCAATCGGACAGTTTTCGATGTAAATATTCACATCAAACAGTGACAATTATTGTATGTGAAAACAGATTACAGCTTTATGTCCGTACCACCAAAAGTATTTTTTGAGTTAACAAAAAGTGTAGGCGCATCCTGCGGAAGATTCTTATTTGACTTGTCAGTGACACCACCGAAAAGACTGCTTGAGGATGATACAACTCTGATATAAGGCGGAACGAATATCTCTGTACCGCCGAAAGTCGATTCAACTTCAACAACAGCATTGTTTTGTATGTTTGCACGACGGAGGTCTACCTTCATTCCGCCAAATGTGGTATTGAATTTTGCTCCGCCGAAATTGCTGTCAAAAACAAGATTTTTATTGTTGAATGACGAACTGTAAATACCGTTTGGATTGGAAATCTGCTGAACAGGCGGTGCCTGATAAGGTTGGTTGTTGGCTTTGTTGTCAAACACATTATTAAGGATGATTGCAACACCGATAATAACAACGATTGCAGGCCATACTATCCACTTAAATCTTGCAAAATCAATATAGTTACTTAGCAACAAAACTATTCCTATAAGCAGAAGAATAAGACTGCCGGTTTTATTTTTATCAGTAATCAAACCGACAAGTGACGGAATAATGATAAACAATGTCCACCAACCATCAAAAAACAAATCAACATTGATTGTGCCCGATGCAGTCAAACCCCAAAAAATGCCAACGGCAATTATAGCAACGCCCCAAAGAATACCCTTAGTTTTTTTCATAATAGTACCTCCAAATCTATTATCAATTTCAAAGTACCATAAAATTATTAAAAAGTCAATGTAAAACGGATTTATAATAATTCTCATTAGTTAGCTTCATAAAATTAAGCTCCACACCCTCTAAATCCATAGATGATTTATTTGTACCATGCAAAAAGCTGTAATAATCGTCAGCATCAGTGGGGGTCATACCGATTTTTTCCATAACTCTGCCCGAACCGATATTCTCAGCTATATAGCTGCCATACAGCGTGCCGATACCAACAACCTCAAACATATATTCAAGTACAGCAGTAGCCGCTTCGGTCATAATGCCTTGATTCCAAAAAGTATTATCAATTTGCCAACCAATGTATGCCTTGTCTCCAAATATTTTGGTAATGTCAATATTTCCGATAACTCGGTTATTGAAAACAATAGCCCAATTATATCTGTCCTTGTTTACATACTCATTAGCCCACATTCTGCATAATTTCTTCGTTTGCTTAGGTTCTTTATGAACAGACCAAGAGACATATCTCGCAACCTCCGGCTTACTGGCATATCTATACATATCAAAATAATCCGACTCTTTAATTTTTCGTAATATGAGTCTATTTGTTTTAATGTCCTGCGTTCCAATGTGATTTAACATAAAATCAACCTCCTAAGTAATAAAAAATACCGCCGATGATTGCTCATCGACGGTAAAAAATAAAATACTAACAGCTTTTACGATGAACAACCAAAACAAGACTCATGTAATAATACATGAATCTAACGGAATTATTCATAACTAAAGCAGAATTAAACATAATAATTACCTCATTGCAGTAATACTAACATAGAATAATAGAAAAGTCAACTAAATAAAACAAGCCACCTACATACGTAAGTGGCAAAAGAGTGTCGGCATCGACCTATTTTCACG
>URJF01000116.1 GCA_900548085.1 uncultured Oscillospiraceae bacterium
CAAGGCTCTTGATGCCCTTCATACCTTGAGTAAGACCGAGGTCAACAACATAAATAGCTACGCCTACGATGATGATAACTACGAGAACGACAAGCGTGTTCTTGAGTACTTCTTTTGCGGTAGGCCAAATAACTTTTTTGCCCTCTTTGCCGACACTTTTGAAGTAAGATGCTAATGACTTAAAAGGATTTTTTCTTGCCTTTTTTTCTTTTGACTTCTTATCTGCTTTTTTATCTGCTTTTGCATTTGAAGTCTTTTTTTCGTCAGCCATCGTACTCCTCCTGTTACTTTGTTTCTCTGTGGAGAGTGTGTTTTTTGCAGAACGGACAATACTTGTTCATTTCAAGTCTGTCAGGTGTGTTCTTCTTGTTTTTCATTGTGTTGTAATTGCGTTGTTTGCATTCAGTGCAAGCTAAAGTAACTTTAACTCTCATTGTGGCACCTCCTAATAAATTTCGATAACAATCTCCCTCGCTGTCCACGCAACGCTTACGGGACGATAAACGGGCAAAAAAATAAAGCCCTTTTACGAGGTATAAAGAATATACCATAACTGTCAACTTTAGTCAAGGGCTTTTTGAATAAAACACGAAAAATTTATATTGCTTTTTTGCTTTTTTTATATTACCATATATAAGACAATAAGTAAATAGGAAATTCAGAAGGAACAGAAAAGAATATGAAAGTTCTGATTATCGGAGGCGGAGCCGCAGGTACGGCGTGCGCCGTACGCTTAAAACAGAATAATCCGCAGTGCGATGTTACGATACTGGAACATCTGGGTGAGCTGTGCAAAAAAATATATGCAACCGGCAACGGAAGGTGTAATCTGACTAACAACAAGGCAGAGCACTATGATATAACAAAAGACTTTTTTGAGTCGCTGGGAGTTATGCTGAGGACCGACCACGCAGGCAGAGTATATCCGTACTCCAACCAGGCAGGGACTATCGCAGAGGCACTGAAAAGGGAATGTGACCGTCTGGGAGTGAATGTCGTCACAAACTGCAACGCAAAAAGAGCAGAAAAAAGCGGATATATATATAATGTATATACCGACAAAGGAATATTCTCAGCCGATACGGTAGTGTTGGCTACCGGTGGTATGAGCCAAAGCTCGTTAGGCTCCGACGGCAGCGGATACAAATTAGTTATGGATTTAGGGCTGAATATCAGCAAGCTGTCCCCTGCCCTTGTTCAGCTGAAATCATCTAACAAAAACTGCCGTGCGCTGAAAGGCGTTAGAGCAAAATGTAAAATATTTGCAGAAATAAACGGAGATATCGTCGGCGAAGAATACGGCGAGGTATTGTTTACGGACTACGGACTGTCGGGAATAGCAACGATGAATCTGGCAAAGTACATTGACGATGACAGAATCAAAAAAGGAATCGACAGAGCGTGCACAATAATAGACTTTGTACCTGATTGCAGTGAGGCACAGCTCACCGAGCACTGCAAACAATTCGGCGGCTTTGACGGAATACTGCCATCAAGACTGTGTTCCATAGTTATGCGGCAGGCAGGCGGAGATGCAGAAAAGGCGGCAAAATATATCAAGCACCAAAGATTCATTATCACCGGCACCAAAGGATTTGATTTTGCCCAAATCACAAAGGGCGGAGTTACATCAGAACAGCTGCTGCCATCGGGTGAAACGAGACTGCACAACAAACTATATATAGTAGGAGAGCTTACAGACAAGCAATTTGACTGCGGCGGATTCAATCTCGACTATGCATTTTCAAGCGGAATCATTGCTGCAGACAGTATAAAAGAAAAATATGATAAGAATTAACGAAATAAAGCTTTCTCTCGACCAGGAGGAGAGCGAGCTCAAACCAAAGGCAGCCAAGATACTGCGAATAAACGAAAAATATATATCAAACCTGAGCATATTCAAAAAAAGCGTAGACGCACGGCACAAGGACGATGTGCACTTCAGCTACACTGTGGATGCAGAAATTTCTTTGGACGAAGAACAGATAGTAAAAAAGTGCAAATCGAACAAGGTGTCAATAGTAAAAAAGTATGTCTATGAACTGCCGGAGAACAAAAGGCAGTCTAAGTTCAGACCGATAATAGTAGGCTTCGGTCCGGCAGGAATGCTGGCAGGAATTATCCTTGCAGAAGCAGGACTGAGACCGATCATTCTCGAACGAGGCAAGGATATTGACGCTCGTACAAAAGATGTAAACGAGTTTTGGACAAAACGGAAGTTGAATGAGGAGTCAAATGTACAGTTCGGCGAGGGCGGAGCAGGTACATTCTCCGACGGTAAGCTGACCACGGGAATAAAGAGCCCCTATATCAGAAAAGTGCTGGAGGAGCTGTACAAAGCGGGAGCACCGGAGGAAATACTCTATTCCTCAAAGCCGCATATCGGCACCGACCGTCTGGCAGTGGTAGTAAAAAATATTCGCAAAAAAATAGAGTCATTAGGCGGCGAAGTTCGATTAGAATGGAAAGCGGAAAAGCTCATAGTCGCCAACGGATTTGTGCAAGGGATAACCTGTCTGCACAACGGCGAAATCACAGACATAGAGACTGACAGCGTGATTATGGCAATCGGTCACAGTGCGAGAGATACGGTGGAAATGCTGTACAATCTCGGAGTTGAAATTATCCAAAAGCCGTTCTCGGTGGGTGCAAGAATAGAGCATCCTCAAAGCCTGATTAACAAAGCGCAGTACGGCAAATTTGCAGGTCACCCAAAGCTGGGCGCCGCAGACTACAAGCTGTCCTGCCACGGTCTGCACGAAAGAGGTGCGTACACCTTTTGTATGTGCCCGGGCGGTACGGTAGTTGCCGCCGCAAGCGAAAAAGAGGGTGTAATAGTAAACGGTATGAGCTCTCTCGCCCGTGACGGAAAGAATGCAAACAGCGCACTGCTGGTTGGAATCGACACGGCGGATTTTCCGTCGGTGCATCCGCTGGCAGGAATATATTATCAGCGAGAAATCGAGCACAAGGCATATGTGCTGGCAGGCAGTGACTACAGAGCACCGGCACAGCTTGTGGGAGATTTTCTAAAAGGAACAGAATCAAAACAATTAGGCGATGTAGAGCCCACCTGCCCTACCGGCGTGACGCTGACTAATCTGGACGAATGTCTGCCGGCTAAGGTGTCAAAAACGATGAAATCGGCTATAGTCCAAATGGACCAAAAGCTAAAGGGCTTTAATCTCTACGACGCAGTGCTGACAGCACCTGAGACAAGAAGTTCAAGCTCTGTGAGAATACTGCGAAACGAATTTTTCCAATGCAATATTTGCGGTGTTTATCCTTGCGGCGAAGGCGCAGGATATGCAGGCGGAATAGTATCCGCCGCAGTGGACGGAATAAAATGTGCCCACGCCGTGTTAGACGACGAACATTACTAAAAACAAATGCGTGTCCCGACGGACACGCATTTGTTATATTCCGTAACGCATGGAAAGATGCATAAAAACAGAGGCGGCCAAAGGTCGCCTCTGCGGAAGGGTGCAAATATTTATGCGTGGATTTTATTCTTTTTTATACCGATGTCGATAATTTTTACTATCGCTGAGGAGAGAACGAGATTAACGAGGAGTTCGATAATGAAATTCACGCCTACGAGGACGGTAATCATATAGACAGCTGCGTTTTCGATACCCATACCTGCTGCCCACTGCTGAATGGTGGAATAGAAGAACAGGCGGCAACCGATGAGGAATATGCCGGTGTTCACAAGGGGGCAAGCGATGCCTGCCAAAATGACAGCCAGGAGGGTGTTAACATTCTTTAACGCTTTGAACACAACGGCTGCTGCTAAGCCTGCCAAAGTTCCCTTTAGCAATACAGTGATGACTGTGCCTGCCGGATTGATGGTCAGGAATGCTGCTGCGTCGCCGGAAATCAAGACGGTAACGCCGAAAGCAAGGCCGAGCCATGCACCTGCGCCGATGCCGTACATAGCGGCGCCGATGATTATCGGGGCGAGAACGAGGGTGATGGAGAACGGTCCAAACTTGATGGCACTGGCTACAAGCTGGAGCACTACAACTATCGCCGTGAACAGTCCTGTGCCGACAATCTTTTTAGTGTTTGTTTTCATATTCAATTTTCCTTTCTGCTACTGTTCCTAGGCAAAACACAAGCCCGAGAAAGCTATTTTTCTCACGGATACAGTGCAAGATAATTATACAATGAAATAGAAAATTGTCAACAAAAAAATACAGCGTTCTCAAAAGAAAACGCTGTATTGTCTGCTAAAATAAATTAGTCGTTGTGGTGACGACGAGGACCTCTGCCGTCTCTGCGAGGCTTGCGAGGAGTATCGTCTATTTCGTTCTCGGGAGTCATACCCTCGAGCTCGATAAGTGCGTCACGGCGAGAAAGGTTAATTCTGCCCTGATCGTCGATTTCGATACATTTTACGATTACGGAGTCGCCGACATTGACTACATCCTCTACCTTTTCTGTTCTCTTAACATCAAGGCGAGAAATGTGAACGAGGCCTTCCTTGCCCGGAGCAATCTCAACGAATGCGCCAAAGCTCATAATACGGGTAACGATACCGTTGTAGAAAGCGCCAACCTCAGGATCGGTAGCAATGAGCTTAACTACGCCCACAGCAGCCTCACACTTGTCTGCGTCGATACCGGAAACGAACACTCTGCCGTCTTCTTCGATATTGATTTTGACATCATAGTCTGCCTGGATTTCTTGAATAACCTTGCCGCCCTTGCCGATAACATCGCCAATCTTGTCTGGGTTAATG
>URJF01000117.1 GCA_900548085.1 uncultured Oscillospiraceae bacterium
CTTTTGGCGCAGAAGGAGAGACTCGAACTCTCGCGGCGGTTACCCACCCTACGCCCTTAGCAGGGGCGCCTCGTCACCAACTTGAGTACTTCTGCGTGTGACTAAGATTAACCTGTCAAGTTTTGTTGCACTGTCGTGCAGTGATTACTCTATCATAACGGGAGCAAAAAGTCAAGAGAAATGTTTTATTATTTTTTGAATTTTTTTCTTGACATTATGTTTTCATTATGATAATATATCAAAGCACTAAGTTATGCAGAGGTATCGAAGTGGTCATAACGAGGCGGTCTTGAAAACCGTTTGGGCGAAAGCCCGCGTGGGTTCGAATCCCACCCTCTGCGCCAAAAAGCTATCGTAGATTTACGATAGCTTTTTTTGATGTTCACCATATGTATATTATTTAATTACAAACATATTATATTAACGGTGATACTGTGAACAAAAAGCTAATTAAGACTGAAATAATCGGATTCGTTGCTGTTTGTATAGTAGGCACACTGCTCCACTTTGTGTATAAATGGACCGGCGAAAATAAATTTTTTGCACTCTTTTGCCCTGTCAGCGAAAGCCCTTGGGAGCATTTGAAGCTGCTGTATTTCCCTTTTCTGATTTTCACTATATGCGAAAGGGTTATATTGAACAAAGATAAATTCAATGTATTTTTCGCAAATTATGTTGGAATATCAGTGGGTATGCTGCTGACGCTGAATATATACTACACATCACTGGGCATAACAGGAAAACAAATTTCCGCAGTGAACATAGCTTCGTTTTTTATAGGAGTGGCAGCTGCGTTCATAGTCAGTTATATAATGATAAACAGCAGTATAGGCGGGAGCTTGGCAAACGGCATATGCTGTGCATTGTTTTTTGTGGATACAATAATTTTTATGCTATTCACTTTTGAGCCTCCGATTATACCGCTGTTTCAAGATCCACAAACTTTGCAATACGGAATTTAAGCCGGCTTAATATTGTTCTGTTCCAAATTCATAACGGCTGACAGACCTGCAGCTACAGCCGACACAAAAACGCCCATAAGAACAGTCTTAGGTGAGCTGAAAAGCTCATCTGTTCCAAAGTTGGCCAAATATACTGCTATATAGGCTACAGCCGCCTGAACAAAAGTTCGGGTGGCTCTTTTAATTGTGTTTTGAGTAAATTTCACTGTTTATCATCTCCAAATCATTTAATCTGTGATTTATTACCTTAACTTTTTCTTCAATCAGCGGTATGCGCTGAGCAAAATTGTTGTGCTTGTCCACCTTATTTTCTAACTGCTTTATGCGATAAACTGTCAGTTTAGACGAGGTTATGATTCCGCCGAAAGTACCGGCAAGAGTACCAACAAGTGCAAGCAATGCAACTATGATTTCGCTGTTCATTCTCACTCTCCTAAAATTTATTTCTGAGACAATTATATTTTAGATAAGTAGAACATTTGTGTCAAGTAATGGTCCAATAATTTAGACTGTCACGATAGTAAATATAGCACACCCTACGCATACATAAGTTGTATAATTATGTGTATATTTATCCATTTTTATGTATATTTATAATGTTTTTTTTGGTTTTCTATTGACAGAGAAAATGATGGTAGTATAATATTAAGTAATTAAATTAGGAGATTATTGTATGACAAAGGTATTTATTGACGGAAGCCAAGGTACAACAGGCTTAAAAATATACAATAGATTTGAAAATCGAAAAGACATCGAACTTTTGACTATTGATCCGGAAAAAAGAAAAGATTCAAATGAAAGAGCAAAAATGATTAACTCATCGGACATTACTTTTTTATGTCTGCCCGATGCGGCGAGCATAGAGGCAGTGTCACTGGTAGAAAACGACAATGTAAAAATTCTTGATACCTCAACCGCACACAGAACGAGCGACGGATGGGCATACGGATTTCCCGAATTGGACAGCAAATTCTTAGAAGCGGTAAAAAGTTCAAACAGAATTGCAGTTCCGGGCTGCTATGCAAGCGGATTCAACTCGATAGTGTATCCCCTTATTCACAGTGGGCTTATGTCTAAAGATTATCCCGTTAGCTGCTACGCAATGAGCGGATACACCGGTGCCGGAAAAAAAGGCATTGCACAATATGAATCTGCCGAGAGAGACCCCGAGCTCGACTCACCGAGACAATACGCATTGTCTCAGGAGCACAAACATCTTAAGGAAATGAAAGCAATCAGCTGTCTTTCGAGAGTCCCCTTTTTCGCACCACACATTTGTGACTATCCGAGAGGGATGGTTGTAAGTATCCCGATATTCACCGATATGCTGACAAAAAAAGCTACTAAAGCTGAAATTCAGGAAATGTTTGCTGAGCACTATGATGGCAAGAAATTCGTTAAAGTTAGACCTCTCGGTTACACAGAAGGTATGATAGCATCTAACACCTTTGAATACAGAGATGATATGGAAATTGAAATCAACGGAAATGATGACCGAATAGTAATCACCTCCCGATTTGATAATTTGGGCAAAGGCGCCAGCGGTGCGGCAATTGAATGTATGAACATTGCACTTGGCATTGAGCCGACAACAGGACTAAACTTAGGAGAATAAGAAATGAAAGAAACATTCAAGGCAATAAATGGCGGAATTTGTGCCGCCAAAGGATATAAAGCAAACGGTACATACTGCGGTATAAAGAAGCCTGCTAATGATGACCCGAGCATCAAGCACAAAAACGACATATGTCTGTATGTCAGCGAAGTACCTGCCAACGCAGCGGCAGTTTACACCCAAAACAAAGTAAAGGGTGCACCGATACTTGTTACAAAAGCAAATCTGAAAAAATCTGGAAACAAGGCTACCGCAGTAATTGCAAACTCAAAGAATGCAAACACCTGCAACGCCGACGGTGTAGAAAAAGCCAACAAAATGTGTGAACTTGTGGCAAAAGAGTTGAACATACCACAAGAGGAAATTATTGTCGCCTCGACCGGTGTTATCGGTCAGATACTGCCGATAGAGCCTATTGAAAAGGCTGTGCCGATTTTGGCTAAAGGACTTTGCTACAACAAAAACGAAGAAGCTGCAAGAGCTATAATGACCACCGATACAGTCAAAAAGGAATACGCAGTTGAATTTGACATAGACGGAGTTACCTGCCACCTCGGCGGAATGGCTAAGGGCTCAGGTATGATTCATCCAAATATGGCAACAACACTTAACTTTATCACAAGCGACTGTGCTGTCAGCAGTGAATTGCTCCAAAAGGCACTTTCCGAAATAGTTAAAGTAACCTACAACTGTCTGTCCATAGACGGTGACCAATCCACAAATGATATGGTTTGTCTTATGGCAAACGGAATGGCATTCAATGACGAAATTACAACTGAGGGAAAAGAGTACGAAACATTCAAAAATGCTCTTTATCAAGTTATGGCAAATTTGACAAGAATGTTGGCTAAGGACGGCGAAGGCGCTACAAAACTGCTCGAGTGCATAGTTTCCGGAGCACAAAACAAGGACACAGCAATCACTGTAGCAAAAAGCGTTGTTTGCTCTACCCTGTTCAAAGCCGCAATGTTTGGTGAGGATGCGAACTGGGGTCGTGTGCTCTGTGCTATCGGCTACGCAGATGCAGAATTCGACATCAACAAAGTTGATGTTGACCTAAAGAGTGAAAAAGGAATAGTCACAGTATGTAAGAACGGCGCCGGAGTAGAATTCAGCGAGGAAAAGGCCGCAGAGGTACTCTCCTCCGACGAAATCTACATTCTCATAAACCTAAATCAAGGCCCCGAATGCGCTACGGCATGGGGTTGCGACTTAACATACGACTACGTAAAAATAAACGGAGACTACCGCACCTAATAAGCATCGGTAAAACAATCGTCATCGCCGTTAAGTCGCAACTACGAAGTCCGATTTAAGTACGACCGCAGGGAGTCCGCAAATCGCAAAGAAACAGTCCGGTGGACTGTTTCGCACTGAGTGACGGCTTAGAATATAAACATCGAGTAGGAGGGCACTATGGATATAAACAATCAACAAAAAGCGGAAGTATTGGCACGAGCACTGCCATACATACAAATGTACAGAAAAAAGACCGTCGTTGTAAAATACGGCGGAAATGCAATGATAAATGAGCAACTCAAAGAGGCTGTTATGCACGACCTCGTATTGCTCACTACAGTAGGAATAAAGGTTGTACTTGTTCACGGAGGAGGTCCTGCTATAAACAAAATTCTCAATCAAATGAATATAGAGAGCAAATTTGTGGACGGGCTGAGAGTAACTGATAAGGACACAGTAAATGTAGTACAGATGGTACTGGCAGGAAAGGTAAACAAAGACCTTGTGTGCCAAATCGGCAATCTGGGCGGCCATGCTATCGGTCTGTCGGGTATGGACGGAAATATGATAAAGTGCAAGCCTCTAGACAAAGAGCACGGCTATGTTGGTGAAATTACAGAAATGAATATGGAAGCGGTAAACGAAATTCTGAACAACAACTGGATACCGGTTATCTCCACTATCGGATACGATGAGAACGGTAACTGCTACAACATAAATGCGGATACTGTTGCGGCAGCAGTAGCAGGAGAGTTGAAAGCAGAAGCACTGGTATCAATGACTGACATAGTAGGATTGCTGAGAGACAAAGACGATGACTCAACACTGATACACAGAGTGTACATCTCTGATACACCGGCGCTCATTGCTGACGGAATAATCAGCGGTGGTATGATACCGAAGATTGACTCAATGACACA
>URJF01000118.1 GCA_900548085.1 uncultured Oscillospiraceae bacterium
ATACTTGAACGGTCGCTCACGCAGACCCTACAAGATTTACAAGAGCGATGAAGGCGCAGAATACTCAAGAGTAATCAAATACGACTGCGCAGACATTGAACCGACAGTTGCGTTCCCGCACTTGCCCGAAAATACAAAACCGATTTCGCAAGTAGGCGATATCAAAATCGACCAATCAGTAATCGGAAGTTGCACAAACGGCAGGCTCTCAGACTTGAAAGTTGCAGCAGAAATCCTCGAAGGACACAAGGTTCACCCCGACGTAAGATTGATTGTTTTCCCCGGAACTCAACAAATCTACCTCGATGCAATCGAAAAAGGTTACATCCAAACAATCATTAAAGCAGGCGGTGCTGTTTCAACTCCGACTTGCGGTCCTTGCCTCGGCGGTCACGCAGGTATTTTGGCAGCAGGCGAAAGAGCTGTTTCAACAACAAACAGAAACTTTGTAGGCAGAATGGGACATAAGGATTCCGAGATTTATCTTGCGTCACCGGCTGTTGCCGCAGCATCTGCCATAAAGGGTTATATTGCTGACCCTGCATCACTATAAGGAGGTAGTCAGTATGAATGCAAAAGGAAGAGTACATAAGTTTGGCGATAATGTAGATACAGATGTTATTATCCCGGCACGCTACCTTAACAGAAGTGATGAGGAATGGTTGGCACAGCACTGTATGGAAGATATTGATGCGTCATTTGCATCTAATGTGCAAAAGGGCGACATTATGGTTGCCGGTGCAAACTTCGGTTGCGGCTCCTCTCGTGAGCACGCTCCAATTGCTATTAAAGCATCAGGAATTTCTTGTGTAATTGCCTCCACGTTTGCACGTATTTTTTATCGCAATGCTATCAACATTGGCCTTGCAATTCTCGAATGTGACAAGGCGTCGAGAGAGATTAACGACGGCGACGAGGTAGAGATTGATTTCAATACCGGTATTATTAACGATGTTACTACAGGCAAGTCTTATCAGTCTCAGCCTTTCCCTGAGTTTATCCAAAAAATCATTACTAACGGTGGATTGATGAAATCCATCGACTGACAGGTATATAGAATATGAAGTGTTTAGAACTGAATGATGATACCCTCCGTAAGGGTTGGGGCGGTGTGAACCAATATTGGTTCTCATTGTCGGACTATAAAATTAAAGATATTACCGAGCTTGCTGATTTGGACAGGCCTGAACAAATGTCTCAGACAGAGTATTATGTGTCCATCGGTTGTATTCCTTACTTTGTTGTAACCAACGAAGAAGTTATGCGTGCTTATGTTGATACTTTGGATAACGCAAAACTAAAAGCTGCTCTCCAAAAAATTGACGACGATAATTATGTTGAGTCGTTTTGGAAGTATTTTAATGTTTATCCGCAAATGGAAGAACATTGGGAACAGTTTGAGAATGAGTATCTTCTCAGCAAAGCAGTTGATTGGTGCAAGCAAAACGGAATCAATTATTCTATACCCACTGTATAAGTTGATATAATAATATTGTATAAAAAGCGAAGAATTTCTTTCTTCGCTTTTTTAGTTGTCAAAATTACACAAAAATTTACTACGAATTTTTCGTTAGAAATTTAACGATGATTTATACAAATTCATTGTAGAATACAAATCATTGTGATATAATTATTTATTGAAAAAATGATAAGGAGAAAGTGATGAAGGATTTAAAACACCTGATAGAGTTTGAAAACCTATTACAAGAAGCAAACAATGATTTGATTCAACAAGCAAAAAAAGATGGCAACAAAGTCCTTGGTTATACCTGCTATCACATTCCGGAGGTACTGCTTAACCTGCCCGGTTGTGTAAGCACCCGCATGAGAGCACCCCGTACCGGTTCGCTTGATATTGCTACATACTATATGAGTTCGTATCTTTGCGGTTATTCAAAGGCGTTGGTAGAGCGTGGCATTGAGGACGGCTTTAACTTTTTAGATGCACTTATAGGCTCTGAGTCCTGCTCTGAGATGAATAGATGCTATGAGCATTTTGAGGTACTCAATTTGGTCAATAACCCGGATTTCTTTGTGTCTATCGCTGATGTTCCGTTTAAGATTATGCCTCATACCGTAAAGCATTTTAAGCAACAGTTGCAGACTAAACTGCTCGATAGGCTCCACGATGTATATGGCATTGACATTAGCGAGGACGCGATGCGCAAAGCTGTTGAGCAGCACAACGAGGTATGCCGTTTGATTACAGAAATAGGCGAATACAGAAAAGAGGACAAGCCTCGCATTACCGGCTATGAATTTCATGTTATCAATTTGGTGTCCTATGTTTGCCCTAAGTATCTTATTATAGATAAGCTGCGTGAGACCGCTGAGGAGTTGAAAACAAGAAGGCCTGACGAAAAGAAAAACTATAGGGCGAGAGTGGTTGTTGTCGGCTCTGAGCTTGATGACCCCGATTTTACTAAGCTTTTTGAGGAGTCGGGTGCCCTTGTTGTCGCTGACCGTTATTGCTTTGGCTCTCTTCCCGGCAGAGAAGAAATCAAGCTGACAGATGATGGCGATGTATTGGAACAAATCATACTTCACTATATGAATACCAGTCAGTGCCCTCGATACATGAGTCACGACAAGGTTGCAGGAAGAAAAGAATATGTTAAACATCTTGTGGAGGAGTACCACGCAGAAGGTGTAGTTTATGAGCAGCTTAAGTTCTGTGAGTATTGGGGATACGAGCGTGCTCTCGCTTCGCATATCATAACTAATGACTATGGTATTCCTTCTGTTTGTGTAGACAGACAGTATACAGCGAATGCATCGGGTCAGCTCCGTACCAGAATACAGGCATTCGTAGAAAGTCTTGAAATCAAGCGTATCCAAAAGGCAAAGGAGGCAAACAATGATTAAATTAAAAGAATTGTGGCGCAATAAACCGAAAAATCTCGGCAAACTGCACGAAGATAAAACAGGACTCCTTAGGCACAGAGAGTGGAGAGGCATTTCTGATACCTTGTACGATTATTACAGATGGCTAATCACCTGGAAAGATATGGCTGTAATGGTAGCAAAAGCGCCTGTTTCTACAGTAAAAGGTATATGGAACTATCGTTGGATGGCGAGTTATTTGTCTGCTCCTGCTTGGATAGACAGACATACAGAAGGCTTGCGTGGTCCTCAGCTGAGAATTACTCATCTCCATATGAACGGCTTAGTTAAGCCAACCACGGATATGATTAACTTTCTCCTTGCTAACGATAAGCACTTCCACCCTGACTCAAAATGGGCTGACAGGACTGTAAATGTAGATGAGATTTTCTCCAGCGAGCTTATGGCAGGATTTCCTAACCTAAAGGATAACCATGTGTCTACTATCCCTATTTTCTTGTCCTCTATGGTTGACCAAAACATTACTCCTCCGTATCTTGACATTACAGAGAGTTATGGTGTTCCTGCCGATGTTTGCCCGTTGCCGTCAGCCGAGGCAGGCGTTGCAATCAATGACGACTATCCTATGGTCGGAAAATGTGCAATTACCTGTAATATGCCTTGCGACGGCTCTGTTATGAACTCTGCGTATATTGACCGTAGATTCAATATTCCTACTCATGTTATCAATGTTCCTCTCCGCTATACCGAGGATGAGGTACAGGCGTATGCTGTTGAGGAAGTAAAAGAGTGTATCAAGTTTATTGAAGAACAAACAGGGGAGAAATTTAATTGGCAGTCTTTCTTTGCCGCTATGAAGAAATATAATAGGCAGCTCGAATATGAGGTGCAAAAGTGGGAGGTCAACAAGACTGACTACCCACAGATGACCGGCGCTACATTCTGGCTGTACAGACTGTTCTATTTCCATATTTCCGGCGGTATGGATGACCGTTTCCTTAAGATAGACAAAAAGGTAAACAAGCTGATGATGGATGCTTACAAAAAGCATACTCATTGCTCTAAAGAAATGCGTCACCGTGCTATCGTTTGGTCTTGTCCCGCAAACTATTATACAAGCCTTGCAAACTGGCTTGAAAACTGCTGGGGCGTAAACGTTGTTATGGACATGGAAACAATGATTTCTTATATCAAATACGATACCGAAAACAAAGAAAATGCCCTCGCTACATATGCAAAAACTCTCCAGCGTACCACTATGCGTAAGCATACAAAGGGCGGCTACCAAAATGTAGTAGACGAGTTGTGGCGAATTGTAGAAGAATATAATGCCGATATGGTCATTATGTATGACCAAATCTCTTGTAAGGGTATGGATGGACTTATCGGTATTTTTGATGACCAAGCCAGAGAAAGAGGCATCAGCTTTATTTGGGTACCGCAGGATCTTATGGACCCTCGTACTATTTCTCGGCGTGATATGCGTGAGCACGTCAACAAATATATGACTACAGTTCTTCAAGAGGAACCTGTAGATCCGACACTTGTTGACTTTGATGATACTCTCGCTTGGTAATATAGAAAGGAACAATGTATGAATTATTTTGGCGGATGTGATGTAGGCTCTACCTACACAAAATGTGTTATATTAGATGAAAACGGAAAGATGGTAGCTAATGTTACCAATCGAAGCAAAATTAATCCTGTTCAGTCAGCCGAGATCGCTCTTAATGACGCTATTTCACAGGTGGATGATTTGAACAGTGCTTCAGATTTGAAATATCTTATCGGTACAGGCTACGGCAGAAACAAGGTGCCGTTCGCTGATGAAAATATTTCTGAGATTAGCTGTC
>URJF01000119.1 GCA_900548085.1 uncultured Oscillospiraceae bacterium
TGCCGCTCCTATGCCTGTCAGAATTATTGCTGTCAGCAGTACGATTATTCGCATCCATATCGTGCCCCATACCGTACCCTTACATTCTGTATCCAGTTGTGGTATGCAGCCCGAAAACAAATTGATGAATCTCGTGAAAACAAGGCTTAGCGGTACCTGCAATATATCGGATACTATCTGTTTTCCGCCGTACCGCTTGATACCGTGGATTATTACCTCTATCAGTACAAATACGGAGTACCATATCAGTGTTGTGTTGCCGATAGAAATGTTAGTTATTACCGACACGCTGTATGCCACAGAAATAATTGGGGATACTCCGAGTCCGCATTTAGTATTCAGCGTTATTCCCAATGCCAATATTATCAGTCCTGCGGCATATATAATTATTCTGTATGCCGTTTGTTTCTTTTTTTCGTTGAGTTTCATATTACACTTCTTTTCTATCCAGGATATTATAAACCCGGATTTTACTTAATTCAATCATAATTTTAACTTTGTGCAGAAAAAATGTACAAAAATACTGTCCCAACAGACGCCTATATTCTTAAAAACATAGAATATTAACCACTTTTGTTGACTTTGATTTTTGTTGGTTATAAAATTTAGGTATAAGAAAACAAACTATATATACAAATTAAGAAAGGAAACTATTATGGCTACAAAAAAGAATACTGCGGCTAAAACAGCCGTAAAAGAAGAAACAAAAAAAGCAGCAACTGCTGTAAAGGAAACAGCTAAAAAGGTTGCCGAAGCTACTAAGGAAACTGCTAAGAAGACAGAAACTGTCACAAAGGCAGCTGCCGACAAAGCAGAAAAAACCACAAAGTCCGTTGCAGAAAAAGCCGAAAAGGCTACTAAAGCTGTAGCAGAAAAGACAGCAAAAGCTACCAAAGAGACTGCCAAGAAAGCAGAAAAAGCAATTAAGGAAACTGCTAAAAAGGCAGAAAAAGCAGCAGACAAAAAGCCTGCCCAAAAAACTGCTCCAAAAAAGGAAGATGCTCAGGTCTACTTTGAGTTCGGCGGAAAGCAGTTTGACCCTGCCGTTGTTGCAGAAAATGTAAAGAAGGCTTATGTTTCTGCCGGTCATAAGGCATCATCCATCAAGTCACTTAAGGTTTATATCAAAGCAGAGGATAATGCCGCATACTTTGTTATCAACAACAAAGAAATCGGCAAAATTGTGCTGTAACCAATCTTTACAAATTTTATAATATCATTACAATCAAAAAAGGAGTCGAGTAATATCGACTCCTTTTGTGTTGTGTATTTATTTGAAAAAAACATCGCAATTCGGTTCAAGACAACAGTAATTGCGTAATAGTGTACAAATAATGTCAAATAAATATACAAAAATTGTTGACAATAACCAAATGAAGTAGTATAGTATGTGTGTATTGAGGTGGTAAAGCTATATGAAAAAGTCTGTAAAAATAACACTCGCAGTTGTTGTATCATTATGCGTAGTATATTCTGTGCTTGTTATGTCCGGCGCTTTTGTCAAGAAAGAGCCCGAAACTACTAAACCGGTCCAATGTTCCTCGACTGACTTAAAGTATGATAAAAATGTTGAATTACGCATTATTTCTTGTTTTGACGCAGAACTAAACGATTGCACTGTAAAAGTCTATGCTAAAAAAATCACCGATGACGATAGTATAAAATTCCTTCCTGTTACCGATGACAAAAAGATAGGCGATTATACTTTAGTCAGCGAAAATCAGTTGAGTAAAATTCTGAATATGAAATCAAGTAACGGTGTAACAACAGCGGATCAGATATACAGTAATTCAAACGGTCAAGTGTCCTGTATTGTCCTTGCTTCTTCCGATTTCGTTTCTTCCGGATATGAAAATAACGATTTCAAATCCCATGGAGAGTTCAAAAAAGATATAGTTAAAGTAAAAGATGAACACGGCAAAGAATATGCTTTGAATGTTTTTACGGCGACTATGCCCAACAATGTGTATAACGGAAAAAATTTCGTTTTTTTCTTAGTCGACAAAGATAATAATAAAAAATATGGAATGTAGGAGGTCATTGTATGAAAAAGAATGTTAAAATTATTGTCGGAATCGTTGCTTTTCTTATTTTGCTTGTCTTAGGCTTAAAAATGTTTGGCGTTACCGATACCGCCAGAGTAGATACCGCAAAATCCTACGGAGTTTGCAATCTCAATTTTGACGACTATTCGTTAAAATTGGAATTGTATAAAAATAAAGATACAGACAAGTACGAGATTTGGGTCTACGGCAAAAAGACAACAAACAATCCAAAAGCCGATTTACCCTCAATAAATGATTCACGTGACAAAGGAGATTATGTTTTCATCGACCTTGTTCGCAGCGACGAGCTTGTTGTTAATGACGATGATTATAATTTTACACCGGCGTTCTATTCCGACGGAAAAATTAGATATTGTTTAGGAATCTTGCCTAACGAAATACAATATGTTAAGTTTTATAACAAAAAATATGCAACGAAACATCAGACTATCAAGTCTAAATCCGGAAATACAAAATTTTCGTATGTTGTTTTCCCTATGCCAAAGAGTGATGATCCCGACGAGTTTCAGTATACACTTATAGACAGTAACGGAAAAGAAATTAAATATGTAGAATAATTTTTTTAACGGACGAGAGCAATGGAATTTTTTAAGAGGTGAGATTATGAAACAGTTTTCTTTAACCAAAAAACTTAGTATAGTTATTGCTATGCTCGTTATGCTGTTGAGTATAACACCCATAGCTTCTATGGCTCAATCATCTTCGTACACGAAGTTTTCTTTCGACATTTTAGCCGATGGGGAACTTGTTAGAGGTACAGCATTTAGACTCAGAGATACAAACAAGGTTTCGGATGCTTGGGCTGTAAATATGAGCTATTCTGATGAACATACATCTGCTCATCTTGATGGCAGTGGAAAAACAGTAACACTGTTTTGGTTAGGAATAGATAATCCGAAAGGTACTAATCCAGCCGGTTCAACAAGATATTCAGTGTTAGAAGATGGCGGAACATATTACAACAAAGCATACGATTCGGCTAACGGTAAAAAAGTAGCTATGTATGGAAAAGATAATAGTACTACAAACAAGCGCTATGGCGTAGAAGGAAAATGGTCACCGAATGTAGGTCGTTCTCCTTCAAATTAGGAAATTAGTTGAATTAGATTAACAAAAAACTTGCTCCATTGCTCTCGTTTATTTCGATTATCATGGAAGGATTTTTATGTTTACTCAGGAATTAAAAAAAGTATTTTCATCAAAGAGCTATTTATATGTCTTTTTAGTTATGATTGCTGTTAGCCTTTGTAACAATGCAGAATTGCTGTATTCGGCACATTTGGCACAATATGGAACGCAAAACTTTCATCCGGTGTTTGCGTCATTGCTTACCGGATTTGACTACATACGGTGGGACCTCATCATTATATATGCTCTCCCCGCTTTTATTATTTTTGCGTATAGCGGAAAGTATGCTGCCGAGAAGTCATTACATATCGAAAATTTATATTTGCTTCGCTCTTCTCGCTCAAAAGCTTTTTATACCCGCATCGGCGTTGCGTCCATATCGGCATTTGTGCTTTTTGCATCGGTTTGTTTACTTAATTTGTTCGGCAATATGGTAGTTAATCCCGGCGGAGATGATTTTACCGGAATGGAATATATGGCTCACGAAAGCATTGGCGATCTATATTATGCAGTGCAGTATCCCTATTTAGTATACTGTTTGTTTGTGTTCACGGGCGGTATTGCTGCTGCACTTTTGGCTGTGTTGTGTCAGTCTGTTTCGTACATTATTTGTGATAATCGTATCAGTATTCTTGTGTGTGTGACGATATGGCTCTGCTATTTTCAGGATTATCCTTTGTATGTCGGAGGCGCATTTTCACCTTATGGAGAGGATGGATTTAGAGGTATTCTTACGAGCATTTCTGCTTTTCTTCCGGTGGTGGTCATTTCGTTAGTTATTGCAATCTGTGTAAAAAGGAGAAGACAAGATGAATTATAAAAAAAAAGTTTCTGTCGCTTCTTTAATAGAATTTTTGATAATGGTCTTTATGTGGGTTGTGCTTATCAAAGATTACTTTTCTTCTGCCAAAATAAAAGATTATTCTGTTTTTTCCACAAAACTGTTCGGCACCGCAGGAGCATACACTAATACCGACAGAATGTTTAATTTCTTTATTACCATTCTGTTTTTAATTGGATTATATTTAGTCAATAACAACGGAAGCAGTTGTTTGCTCATCAGAATGGGCAAGGAGAATTATGTGTTCAGAGAGGCAAAAATAATTGCGGCTTATTGCTTTATTGTCGCAGTAATTTATGTCGGCATAAACTATGTCGGTATGCTGTTTATTTGCGATTACAGTATGCTGAAAGAGTGCAAATTTACTTTGCTTAATCTTTTGTATTTGGTGACTGTATTTTTCTACTTTTTAGTTTGTGCAACACTGACAAATTTTTTCAAATATCTATTTTCTTTTGAAAAAATTTATGTGTTAGCATCGATAGCGGTTATAATTTTTCCTGCCGAATTACACACCATCGGTATGACAAAATACATTATGATCAGTTATTTCGACTATATAAATGAATGGTTGTATGATTTCAAATTCGATTGGGGCACGTATGTGATACACTGTGTCATCAGTGTTTTGTTTGCAATGGCATT
>URJF01000120.1 GCA_900548085.1 uncultured Oscillospiraceae bacterium
ATATAGAGGACAACTGCTACATGTGCAGAGATATGATAGAAAAGCCAAAGGAAGAAGAAATCATATCTAACTACTCAATCTTAGGCAGAGTTATTATGCCACCCGAAATATTCGATATTCTCGAAAAGACGCCAAAAGGTGCCGGAAACGAACTTCAGCTCACTGACGCAATGAAAGCATTGGCTCAGCGTGACGGAGTAATCGCAGTGGACTATGAGGGTGAGCGCTACGATATGGGTAATAAATTCGGTATTCTCAAAGCCAATATTGAGGTGGGACTTAAACATCCCGAAATCAAAGACCAGCTGAGAGAATATCTTAAAAATATAAATCTCACAGAGGAAGAATAAAAATGGAACAAAACCCTAACAACTACCAAAACAATAACGGATATAACCAAAATCCGTACAACCAAAACGGATATAATCCCAATCCGCAAAACAATCCGTACCAAAATGGGTACAACCAAAATCCGCAAAACGGATATTATCAGCAAAATTCCTACAGCCCTAACTACCAAAATCAAGGCTACTACGGATACAGACCTCCATATTATGACCCGCAGGCTGATATGATGCGTCGTCAGATAGAAGAAAAAAGAGAAAGGCAGAAGCATGAGCTCAGAATAATGGGACTTGCACTTGGCTTAGCTCTGATAGGATACCTTATACTCCAGACAGTAACAGCATCAATAATCGGACTGCTTGGGTTCAGTGACGAACTGCAAAACTCTGCAATGTTCCAAAATTTTGCAACAATACTGTCGGAAATCATTTCTGTGGCACTGCCTTTTGGACTTATGTCTTTGGCTATGAAAAAGAAATACACTACTCCGCTGATACCTACAGAAAAGGTTAAGCCTCTGTCCCTTTGGGCATGGGTTGCCACAGGTATGCTGCTATCTTTGGGTGCAAACTATGTTGCCAGCGCAGTAAGTGATCTTTTTCAAAAAGGCGGCTACAATGCCTCACCGACATCAACTGCATCACCCGACAGCATACTTGCCTGCATCTTAGAAGTTGCGGCTATAGCTATAGTGCCGCCTATATGCGAAGAATTTGCTATGAGATGCTGCTCCATCGGAATGCTAAAAAAATATGGCAAGGGTTTTGCCGTACTTGCTGTCAGCATTATATTCGGCATTATGCACGGCAATATCGTACAGATTGTATTTGCTTTCTTAGTAGGCTTAATTTTGGGCTATGTCACAGTAAAAACAGACAGCATCGTGCCTGCGATACTTATTCACGGCTTCAACAACGGTCGCTCTGCACTGAATGACATTATGCTCTACGCCACTAACGAAAAAATTGCTAACACAGTAAACATCACTGTACTTGTGCTTTGGGCAGTTTTGGGTGTGGCAAGTCTTGTATATTTAATAATCAAAAAAGAACTACTGCCGACCTCAAAACCGGAACAGCAGCATGATCCTGCCGAGTTGTCTTTGGGCACAAAACTGCTGAATCTGCTGCCGGGATTGGTTGTACCGTTCCTTATCTTAATAGCAATCAGCATCATCAGCCTGTCAAAAACAATAGCATAATATGGAAAACAAATATATGCTAAAAGCCATAGAGTTGGCTAAGGAAGCTGCCGACGAGGGTGAAGTGCCTGTAGGGGCGGTAGTAGTGAAAAACGGCGAAATAATCGCAACCGGCAGAAACAGACGAGAAAGCGAAAAGAACGCTCTGTGTCACGCAGAAATCGAAGCAATAAACAACGCCTGCAAAGCACTGGGCGGCTGGAGACTGTTTCAATGTGAGCTGTATGTCACGCTTGAGCCGTGTCCTATGTGTGCAGGGGCAATAATCAATTCTCGAATAAAAAGTATATACTTCGGTGCATATGACCAAAAGGCAGGTTCGTTCGGCTCAATAGCCGATTTTAACCGAATACCGTATAATCATAAGCCGGAGGTTTACGGCGGGATTATGGAAAGCGAGTGCAAAGCACTGCTTACCGATTTTTTCAAATCTCTGCGTAAAAATCAAAGCACTTGACATATAATATCTAATGTGCTATAAAATTGTGTGGCGGTTGTAAAAGAACAAAAACGGAGGATATATATTATGGAAATAACAAAAGAAACCACAATGGGTGATATGTTAGAATACGACAGAGGTATCGGCGTAGTACTGATGGAGTCGGGAATGCACTGTGTAGGCTGTCCTGCATCTATCGGAGAAAGTCTCGAGGAGGCTTGTCAGGTACACGGACTCGACAGCGATGTTGTACTGAAGTCAATTCAGGATTATCTCGCATCCAAATAAACAAAAAGCGAAAAGACTCTTGTAAACTCAAATGTTTACAAGAGTCTTTTTATTATGCTGATTTTTTATTTATACTCACAGCAATGATGCAACAAGATCACCCATCTGAGAAGTGTTAACGGCATCGAAGCCCTCCTCATAAATATCAGGAGTTCTTGCTTTTGTCAAAGCGGTGTCAACTGCTTTTTCGATAGCATCGGCAGCCTCGGACTGACCGAAAGTATAGCGAAGCATCATAGCACCTGACAGGATAGTAGCCAAAGGATTAGCCTTACCCTGACCTGCAATATCGGGAGCGGAGCCGTGGATAGGCTCATACAAACCGAATGTACCCTCTGCCAAAGATGCAGAGGCAAGCATACCAATGGAACCACTGATCATAGACGCCTCATCCGAAAGAATATCGCCGAAAATATTGCTGGTAACGATAGTATCAAACTGATTAGGATTACGAACAAGCTGCATAGCGCAGTTGTCAACATACATATAAGATACCTCAACCTCAGGATAATCCTTAGCAGTTTCTTCCATAACCTTACGCCACAATCTTGAGGAGTCGAGAACGTTGGCCTTATCTACACAGGTGAGCTTTTTTTCTCTCTTCATTGCGTACTCAAATCCGGCTTTTACAATACGCTTAATCTCAGGATATGTATAACGCTCTGTGTCATAAGCACCTATAACGCCGTCCTTTTCGTATGTTCCTCTGTCGCCGAAATAAATTCCTCCGGTGAGCTCACGAACAATAAGAATATCCAAACCGTCGCCGATAATTTCTTCCTTAATGGGAGATGCAGATTTAAGCGGTGCAAAAATCTTAGCAGGACGAAGATTCGCAAACAGTCCCAAATCCTCTCTGATAGCGAGAAGCCCCTTTTCCGGTCTGTTGTTGCCGGGCTGACTGTCCCACTTTGGTCCGCCTACGGCGCCAAGAAGGACTGCATCGGATGCCTTACAAGCATCTGCTGTCTCTTTTGGATAAGGTACACCGTACTCATCTATAGCGCATCCACCCAAGAGCTGATAATTATAATCGAATTTAAAACCGAACTTCTCTCCTGCTTTGTCGAGTACCTTTGAACATTCGTCAACAATCTCAGGGCCTATTCCGTCGCCTCTTAATACTGTAATATTATAATTGTTCATATTTACCTCCATTATGCAACTTTACTCAACCTTTACGGCTCGCATACGAAGTCGCACATAATCGACAATCCACTCGCTGTTTTTGCAGAGTTTAGGTCTGCAAATCTCGGCTGCATCATCTGTGATTTTGTTTTTATCCTGTTCGCTGATACCGCTGAATGCATCGGTATAGTTTTCAGAATCCCAATTATTTTTCATGATTCATCAGCAAACATCAAAGATACCGGGCATAGCGTCGTCACGCACAGTGTCCTTTTGGTCACGGTTAATGGCACAAATGATACCTTTCATAGATGCGTAGCCGATATTATGGCTTACACCGATACCGAACACATCCTTGCCCTGTGAATTTTTAAGATGAATATAGCTGATAGCCTTAGAATCGGAGCCAACAGATATAGCATGCTCACTGTAGTCTACAAACTCGTAGTCGGCGACCTCGGTCTTGTTCATAGCATCGCAAAATGCGGCTACAGGACCGTTTCCGTCGCCCTCAATCTTAACAGGTTCGTTATCTTTATACTTAAGTTCACCTACAAAATGTACCGAAGTAAGAGTATCGTTTTCATTCTTTTCTTCTGTAATCTTATAATTCTTGAGTCTGTATGGGCCGCAAACATTTCTGTATTCTTTTTGGAACAAATCGAATACTTCATCTGCCTTTAGTTCCTTGCCCTTTTCGTCACAAGCTTTTTGGACTACTGCACTGAACTCAGGGTGCATAGCTTTAGGCATCTTAATACCGTAGTCATTAGCAAGAATAAATGCTGTACCGCCCTTGCCCGACTGCGAATTGATACGAATAATAGGCTCATATTCTCTGCCAACATCGGCAGGGTCGATAGGAAGATACGGAATTTCCCAATATTCTGTTCCGCTCTCCTCCATATACATCTTGCCCTTGTTGATTGCGTCCTGATGAGAGCCGGAAAAGGCTGTGAACACAAGCTCGCCTGCATATGGCTGACGAGGAGGAATCTGCATCTTTGTGCAGCGCTCATAAACCTCTTTGATTTTTTTAATATTGTGGAAATCAAGCTCGGGGTCTACGCCCTGGGTCCACATATTGAGAGCCAAGGTCACGACATCAACGTTGCCTGTACGCTCGCCGTTGCCGAATAAAGTGCCTTCTACACGGTCTGCGCCTGCCATAAGAGCAAGCTCTGTAGCAGCTACGCCCTCTCCTC
>URJF01000121.1 GCA_900548085.1 uncultured Oscillospiraceae bacterium
CCTGCCGTGATTCTCTCGAATTTGCTATCAAAAATGCAAAAGATGATATTGTAGATGACGAGGACATTATTAAGTCTATCAATTCTCACAGAGAACAGTTTATTACAGCTATGGACGATGACCTTAATACTGCCGATGGTATAGCTGCCGTATTTGATCTTATTAAAGATATTAACACTAATATAATAGGCAAAGATGTTTCTAAAAATGTATGCCAAACTGCCGCTGATTTATTTGACGAACTGTGTGGCGTATTGGGACTTCTATATAACAGAAAGTCAAATGAGCTTGATGATGAAATTGAAAAACTCATTCAACAAAGGCAGGAAGCAAAAGCAAATAAAGATTGGGCCACAGCCGATAAAATCAGAGATGACTTAAAAGCTAAGGGTATTATACTCAAAGATACACGACAAGGCGTTACTTGGACAAGAGAATAAACATAAAAAAGATGTAACCGTTTGGTTACATCTTTTTCTTTATAGTTTTATTTAATAAGCTCGCTCATATCATATAAGCCTGCCGGTTTTCCGGCTACATATACAGCGGCATTTACGGCGCCTACTGCAAATATTTCTTTTGATCTTGCAGAATGAGACAGTGTAATAATCTCATCTCTGCCGGCAAATATAATTTCGTGTTCACCGACGATAGTTCCGCCTCTGACCGAATGAATACCGATCTCATCCTTAGTACGCTTTTCACGTTTAGAGTGTCTGTCATACTCGTATTTCATTGGTTTGTCAAATTCTTCTGCAATAGCGTCTGCAAGCATAAGTGCCGTTCCCGAAGGAGCGTCAATCTTTTGGTTATGATGTTGTTCTACGATTTCTATATCAAAATCATCACCCAAAACATTAACTGCCTTTTTTGCAAGATTGGCAAGAAGATTTATGCCCATACTCATATTGTAAGTAAAGAAGATAGGTGATTTTTTAGAAGCTTCTTCTATCTTTTTCTTTTGGCAGTCATCAAAGCCGGTTGTTGCAATTACCAATGCAACGTTCTTGCTGTTACCGTAACTCAACAAGTCATCTAATAAAGCAGGATTAGAGAAGTCAATAACAGCATCAACATCTTCTGTTACATCGCTTATGTGAGCAAACACCGGAAAGTCGCATTTGTTATCATTATATTTGTCTACGCCGGCAACGATTTCACAATCTTCACGTCCGGCAACTATATTCTGAATAACATGACCCATCTTTCCGCAAGCGCCCGATAATAATATTCTTGTCATTTAATTATCCTCTAATGGTTATTATTTTACAAGTCCGTATTTCTTAAGAACGCCTCTAAGATATTCCGTATGTTCTTCTGTCATATCACAGAGTGGCATTTTGCAAGGGCCTGCATTCCAACCTATCATATTGCAAGCTGCTTTGATAGGAATAGGATTAACCTCAACAAAGAGTGCGTTAGCAAGTTCGAGGTATTTAGCCATCATATCTGTGCACTTGTTAGCGTCACCATCAAGATAAGCCTGAACCATATCGTGAGTTTCTTTTGGCATAATATTAGCGAGTACAGAGATAACGCCCTTGCCGCCACAAGACATAACAGCTGGAATCTGGTCATCATTACCGCTCCAAATATTTAGCTCATCACCGCAAAGAGCACGAATCTTCATAACCTGGCTGATATTACCGGAAGCTTCTTTAACACCGTTAATTCTTGGAAGTTTTGAAAGCTCCTTGAGAGTTTCAGGAAGAATGTTTACACCTGTTCTTGACGGAACATTATAAAGAATGATAGGCTTATCGGTAGCATCATGATACATAGTATAGTGCTTAATAAGGCCCTTCTGTGTACACTTGTTGTAATATGGGGTTACAAGTAAAAGTGCATCTACGCCATATTCACAAGCTTTTGTGGCAATTTCAATGCCGCATTCTGTGTTGTTTGAGCCTGCACCAGCAATTACAGGTACTCTACCATTTACATAGTCAACACAGAACTTAATAGCTTCAAGGTGGTGAACAGTCTTAAGAGTAGAAGACTCACCGGTTGTACCGCAGATTACAATAGCGTCAGTTCCATTGTCGATCTGATAATCAATAAACTTTTTGAATTCGTCGTAATTAACACTGAAATCATCATTCATTGGTGTAATAATTGCGACTGCCGATCCGGTAAAAATAGGTTCTTTCATAACGAAAATCTCCTTTTTCTGTAATTAGTCCATATATCCTTCTGCTGCAAGAAGCTCTGCAAGCAATACAGAACCGCCTGCTGCGCCTCTAAGAGTGTTGTGAGAAAGACATACAAACTTATAATCATACTGTGTATCTTCACGAAGTCTTCCGATAGATACAGCCATACCGTTTTCAAGCATACGCTCGGAATGAATCTGCGGTCTGTCTGGCTCTGTGAAGTAATTTAAGAAGTGTTTAGGCGCAGATGGAAGGTTAAGCTCCTGTGCTCTGCCGCTGAAATTAGTCCAAATATCAATCATTTCTTCCTTAGTTGGCTTCTTTTCAAAGTTTACGAAAACTGCGCCAAGGTGTCCGTTTGATACAGGTACTCTGATGCACTGTGCAGTGAAGTTAGGCTTATCTGCAAGTGCGATGTGATCTCCGTCAATTTTGCCCCAAAGCTTAAGCGGCTCCTGTTCGCTCTTTTCTTCCTCACCGCCAATGTAAGGAATAACATTGTCTATCATCTCAGGCCAGGTTTCAAAAGTCTTTCCTGCACCGCTGATAGCCTGATATGTACATACGAGTACATCCTTAACGCCGAATTTTTCGTGGAGAGGGAAAAGGGCAGGAACATATGACTGGAGTGAGCAATTAGATTTTACCGCAATAAATCCTCTCTTAGTTCCGAGTCCCTTTCTCTGCTCAGGAATAATGTGAATGTGTTCTGCGTTCAGCTCAGGTACAACCATAGGAACATCCGGAGTAAATCTGTTTGCAGAGTTATTAGATACTACAGGGCACTCATGCTTTGCATATTCTTCTTCTAGTGCCTTTATTTCATCTTTTTTCATATTGACTGCACAGAATACGAAATCAACCATAGAAGTGATCTTATCTATATCATTTGTAGCGTCCATAACTACCATATCTTTGAACTTTTCGGGAATGTCTACGTCCATGCACCATTTTTTACCGATAGCATCAGCGTATGGCTTTCCGGCACTTCTTGAGGAAGCCGCAAGCACCTTTACATCAAACCAAGGATGGTCTGCAAGCAATGTCATAAATCTCTGTCCAACCATACCGGTTGCACCAACGATACCAACATTATACTTTTTCATAAAATATTTTCTCCTTAAAACTTGTAATAAATTTGATTTTGCAATATAATAGACTGCGTGTTAATATTATAGCACATCTACAGCAACATCGCAAACAATAGATATATAATATCACTACTTATATATTTATGTCAATTATAATATTTAATTTCAGAAAATTATTTGGAGAATTTTTATGAAAACTTCTGATTTTTACTACGATTTACCCGAAGAACTTATAGCTCAAACTCCTGTAGAGCCACGAGATTCTTCACGATTGATGATTCTTAACAAAAAAACCGGCGAAGTGGAGCACAAGATTTTTCATGACCTTATTGATTATCTTAATCCCGGCGACTGTCTTGTTCTTAATGATACCAGAGTTATTCCTGCAAGAATTTACGGAGTTAAGCACGAAACCGGTGCAGTAGTTGAGTTTTTATTGCTAAAACAGCATGAAAACAATGTGTGGGAGTGTCTTTGCAAGCCCGGAAAAAGAGCAAAAATCGGCACAAAATTTACATTTGGCAAGGGAATTGTTGATTGCGAAGTCATTGATGTAACCGATGACGGAAACAGAATAATTCATTTTGACTGCGACAGCAAGGAAATATACAATATTTTGGATAAAATCGGCAAAATGCCGCTTCCTCCGTATATAACCGACGAGTTAAAAAACGGTGAAAGATACCAAACTGTTTACTCTCGTGAAGTAGGTTCTGCTGCAGCACCTACCGCAGGACTTCATTTTACTAAAGAAATGCTGCGAAAAATCAAAGAGAAAGGCGTAAATATAGGATATGTTACACTCCATGTCGGCTTAGGCACATTTAGACCTGTCAAGGTAGAAGATGTAACTAAGCACAAGATGCACAGTGAGCACTACCATATGCCAAAAGAAACAGCAGACTTAATAAATGAAACAAAGAAAAACGGCGGTAGAGTCATATCAGTGGGTACAACAAGCACGAGAACATTAGAGTCTGTCGCTACAAAAAACGGATGTATCTGTGAGGACGAGGATGATACAAGTATTTTTATCTATCCCGGATATGAATTCAAATGCATAGACGCATTGGTTACAAATTTTCATTTACCGGAAAGCACTCTGATTATGCTGATTTCCGCTTTTGCAGGCTATGACAATGTGATGAATGCCTACAAAATTGCCGTAAAGGAACGGTATAGATTTTTCTCTTTCGGCGATGCTATGTTTATTCAATGAGGTATAATTTATGAAATTTAAGGTTTTAAAACAAGAGAATACTGCGAGAAGATGCAAATTTGAAACTGTGCACGGAACAGTACAAACTCCTGCATTTA
>URJF01000122.1 GCA_900548085.1 uncultured Oscillospiraceae bacterium
CCGCCTGCTTTGCATTTTATAATTTATTTACCGCTGTCGCCGTAGTTGGAAAAGCCGCATTTCTTTCCGTCTTTGTCGTGCGCCGCTACGGTGATTACATCATCGTGAACGGCAGGCAGTGCATGTTTTGAGTCTATATTTTTGTTGCCGGCACTGGCTACGAGTACAATACCCGAGTCGTGCAGTTTTGACAAAAGGTCGGACTCTATCTTATTGCTCTTTGCGTCATTGTCATATGCGCTGTAGCTCATATTGATTATGTCCGGTTTGTTTTTGTCCATAGACAGTATATATTTGTAGGCACATATCAGTGATGATGAGTAAATATGTCCCTGACCGCAGTCTACCCTAAATGATTCTATTTTTACATTGTCAGGTGTACATTTTGCTACTATACTTGCCACACTTGTACCGTGACCGAAAGAGTCTGCCTCATCTTTTTGGGACTCCGGTTGACCGAAGTTCACATTAGTTCTTACTATTCGGTCATAAAATGGCTGTGCATTGTATCTGGTATCGATACCTGTATCTATCAAACCTACGGTAACAGTATCTGTGCTCTGTTTTGTCAAATATTCGACTGTACTTTCGGCGTCTGTTTGGGCATAAGCCCACAGATCAGCAGAGTTGTTTGCTACATCGCTTATACCTGTGCCGCTATCACATCTGTATACAGTGTCATTTTGGACAGTGAGCCCTTGTTTTTCGTATTTGGCAGCTGCATTTTTCGCATCATCAAAGCTGTCAAACTGCAAAAAAGCATAGCCCAATCCGTACACCTCTCCCACAGCATCCGTGGCTATTACCTTTTTATCTGTTTTTACTATAAGTCGGTTGTCTATTGCTATACTGTCCGACCCGGTTTTTTTCATTTTATCCTCGTATTTGCCGTTGTAATCCTTAGATATTTCGGCTACCTGTTGACTGATGCTTTGAGCATTGTTTTTGTTTGCTTCTGCCGCCGCAGCGGTGAGGCAAGGTGACGCAGCAGTAAGCATAGTCATTGTCGCCATAACAGCACACAAAAATTTTTTCATAATCTTATTCACCTTAGTTTCTCTTTTTTTGGGTATAAATACCCTATGTTATAAAACATTATAACATAACAAATAATTTGTGTCAACAATCTGTAACTGTATTGTAATTATTGTGGAAAAATAGTCACACAGTGTCAGTTGTATAAAAAACAGCTCTAAATCAACCAAAGTGTTGAATGTTATGTGACTTTGTGCTAAAATAAATCGAATGATTGGTTGAAAAAAGGATACAAAAATTTTATGAGAACTCATAATGAAGAAAAATTTTTAGCAAAAAAACAGGAAATAATGGAAAAATGTTATGATTGTTATGCAGAGCACGGCTTGGCAGGTACGGGAGTATCTACTCTCGCCGAGGCTTGCGGAATATCCAAGGCGAGCCTGTACACATATTTTTCGGGACTCGATGATTTGATTATTCAGTCAACGGCGTACTGCATGACTAAGGTTGAGGACGGCTTTATGGAGCTTGCCCCTGAAAATCCCGGCGACGTTCTCAGATTTTTGGAGGAGGTACCGTATTGGACTGCCCGAGAGCACGCCAAAAAGTATCGTCTTATGTATCAGGTCTACACTCACCCAAAGTATATTGAGGAGGGCAAGAAGTTTTTTGACGGCGTAAGCAAGAGATATACTCAGTACGCAAAAACTCTTGAGCCAAAGTTAGGAATACCTTATACCGTCATTACTTCGCTTATATTTATATTCGTCAGAGCCTCCGTGCATTACGCTATGTTTGAGGATGAGTATTATCTCCGATCACAAATGTCCGTCCTAAAGGAATCCGTATTCTTGCTGATGGAAAAATATTCAAACAAACCCACCGGCGACACCGTGCCGCTGTTATAAGTGTTATTTTTGTGCCGATTGCTGATTACAATAATTTATGAAAGCATGAATGCGGTAAAGTAACAAAATATTACGGAAGAGGATTCTCCTATGTGAGAACCTTTTTTAATTTTCAAGTGTATATGTTGTTCTTGTTTGTTTATGGTCGGGGGTTGACTTTTTTGATGGGGTATTATATATTCAGTATAGGAAAAATATAAATTTGAAGGTGAGATATAATGAAAAAGAAATGTGCTGTTGTTTTTGCGTTAATTATAGCTTTGATTTGCTCGTTTTGTATCGGCATGGCAGTAAGTAATGATAATCGCAAAAACAGTTTTGACTACCGTTCGGGAGGAGAAATAGGCGTAATAGTTACCAACTACAAAGGTAAGGCGAAGAATGTTAAGATACCCGAAAAAATTAACGGACAGACTGTAATTGGTGTGGAGGCAACCTTTACCGGCAACGAAACAGTGGAGAGTGTAACTCTTCCGGATACCCTGCAGTATATATATAATGATACATTTTCTTTGTGTAAGAATTTGAAAAAGGTTACTTTTTCGTCAGAACTGCTGTGGATTTGTAACAGCGCTTTTAAAGATTGTACCTCACTGACAGAAGTGAATTTGCCCAATAAGGTCGAAAAAATTGAGGACAGTGCTTTCTACGGTTGTACCGCACTGAAAAGTGTTACTTTGCCGCAGAGCCTTACACGCCTTGAGGCTAATGCATTTGGAAAATGCTCCTCACTGACATCGGTGGTTGTGCCTAAAAATGTGGAATACCTTGATGCCGGAACATTCGGTATGTGTACCGCACTCAAAACGGTTGAGATACAAACTGCCGGAATTATTTATTCAAATGTTTTTGAAGGATGTAAGAGTTTGTCGGAGATTAAGTTCACTAACGATAAGGCACAGCTTTACTATATCAAGGGTGATGAGTCTGTCGGATGTATCACTAACGAAAAGGTAACGTTTGTGGCACACAAAATAGATAAACAGATTTATCCTAATGTTCAGGATTTGACTCCGTACAGATATTCTAAGATTTACGATAATATTTCATTCAGAGAGATGTAACAAAGTACTGTAATTTGAGCACCGCTTAGGCGGTGCTCTTTTTGTGAAATTTCATAGTTTTACGGCTGTATTATGAATGTATTTTAGGCTATACGGATAAAATGGAAATGCTGTATTGATTTTTTCATTCCGTATGCTAAAATACAAAGTGGCAGAGAAGTAATAATTTGCACTTTGCCGATTTATATAGTGAAGGTAATTGTATGAGGAAGACAAAAATTATTTGTACAATCGGTCCCGCAACCGATGACGAAAATGTATTGAGAAATATGATGATTTCGGGTATGAATGTGGCTCGTTTTAATTTCAGCCACGGTGAGTACAGCGAACACACAAAAAGATTTAAGGAAGTAGAAAAGATTCGTGATGAGCTGAAACTGCCTATAGCTACTCTTTTGGATACAAAGGGACCGGAAATCAGATTGGGCAATTTTAAAGATCCTGCCGGAGTTATTATCAAATCCGGCGATACCTTTACTCTCACCACAAAGGAATGTGAGGGTGATGAGACTCATTCTTATGTAAACTACGACAGACTGCCAAAGGATGTTAAAGCAGGCACAACAATACTCATCAACGATGGCATTATTTCTTTGCAGGTCAATCATGTAGCAGGCACAGACATAGTTTGCACAGTTGTGGACGGAGGCAGACTTACTGACCATAAGGGCGTTAATGTCCCGGGCGTTGAACTCAATATGCCTTATCTGTCCCAAAAGGATATGAACGATTTGTCCTATGGAGCAAAGATGGGCTTCGATTTTATCGCCGCATCATTTTGCCGCAGCGCTACTGATATTACCGTTATGCGTAACTATTTGGAGGCTATCGGCTGGAAGAATGCTAAGATTATCGCTAAGATAGAAAACGGACAGGGTGTAGACAACATTGATGAGATTATTGAGGTTACCGACGGAATTATGGTAGCTCGTGGCGATATGGGTGTAGAAGTACCTTTTGAAAAAATCCCTGCTATCCAAAAAATGATTATAGAAAAGGTGTATAAGGCAGGCAAAATAGTTGTTACTGCTACCCAAATGCTTGAGTCTATGATAGAGAATCCCCGTCCTACCCGTGCAGAGATTACCGATGTTGCCAATGCTATTTATGACGGCACATCCGCTATCATGCTGTCCGGCGAGTCCGCTGTGGGCAAGCACCCTGTAGAAGCTGTAGAGACTATGGACCGTATTGCAAAGACTACCGAGGCAGATATTGACTATAAGACGAGATTTGACCATTTTTACCAAAAGCCTGAAGACAGAAATATTACTTCTGCCATTTCTCATGCTACTGTAACTACTGCCCACGATTTGAATGCAAAGGCTATAGTAACGGTTACTAAGAGCGGAAAGACTGCCCGTATGATATCAAAATTCAGACCGTACACACCTATTGTCGGCGCTACCACAGAGCCGCAGGTTTATCGTCAGCTCGTACTGTCGTGGGGCGTTATTCCTGTTATGTGTGAGGAAAAGAAGAATACCGATGCGCTGTTTAATCACGCTGTGGAGGTGTCCGAAAAGCACGGCATACTCGACAAGGGCGATTTGGCTGTAATCACTGCCGGTATTCCGCTGGGTATGTCCGGTACTACCAATATGCTT
>URJF01000123.1 GCA_900548085.1 uncultured Oscillospiraceae bacterium
AAGATATAACGATATAGCAAATACTAATATAAGAAATACAGTGTTTATCCAAAAAAATGTTCTGTAAGAAACATTATAGTTGAATACCTTATCAAGCAATAATTTAGTAATTCTACCGCCATCAAGAGGATAAATAGGCAAAGCATTGACAAACATAATTGCGAGATTTATTTCTCTCTGCACACCAATTAAAGCAAAAATAAAATTAATTACCAAACCGGAAAGTAAAAAAATAATTTCTCTGATAAAATCAAAATTATTATGTTCCTTAAGCCCTATTCCGTAGCAAGAAACTCGAATTTCCTCTGCTCTGCCGCCAAATGAATAAAGAGCAACAATATGTCCTAACTCATGAGCGGAAGAAAACAGCAGTACATAAAGTAAATTTTCATTTTTTAACACTATGTACAGAAGTATTACCAAAAAAAATGTATAATCTACTCTAATATCAATGCCAAAAACAGATAAACGCATACTATCACCACAGTATGATATATGCGAAAATAAATAATAACTTACTTGTTTTTATCCAAATAGCTTTGCAAAATCATTACAGCCGAAACGGCATCAACAACATCTTTTCTCTTTTTTCCTCTTACATTATTATCGGACAAAACATTATGCGCCATAACAGTGGTAAGCCTTTCATCTTGATATTCGACCGAAACATCAGTGTTGGCTGATATTTCAGCACCGAGAGCCTTACATTCATCACACCTATAGCCATAAGAACCGTCCATATTGCGTGGCAATCCGATAATTATTTTTTCTGCCTGTTCCTTTTGTGCTATCTCAACAATCTTAGCAGCAACCTTAGGCATATAACTTTCTTTTATTACACAATACGGAGAAGCCAAGAACCCCAGCTTATCGCAAAGAGCAATTCCTGTTCTGGCATCGCCGTAATCAACTGACATAATTCTCATATATTTTACTAAAAGAACAGGAAAACCATTCGGTTTTCCTGTCTTAAATTATTCATCACCTTTATTTGATTCCTCTTTTTTGTCGGTGCTTTTTTGAGTATTCTCCTCAGATGTTTCCGGCTGAGTCTCAGAAGAATCTTTTGTTGTTTTTTCGGCAGTAGTTTTAGCTGAAGCGGAGGTAGTCTTTGCAGAGCCGCCGTTACTTCTTGTACCGCTGTATGTTCTGCTGCGAGTATAATTTTCACCGCCGCCTGACGCACCGGTATATGAGCTTGCTCCGGTAGGAAGGTTATTTTTGTCAAACCAACCTGTAGAACCATTATACGATTTTCTCACAAGTCCGTCGCATTCCGGGAACTTTCTTTCCTTAACGTCCTTTCTTGAGTAAATCTCTTTAAGCACTTGATTCCACATAGTACCGGCAGGGTTAGATGACTGATAATAATGAATCGTCTTATTATCATCGTAGCCATACCAAACGCCACACATATACTCCGGTGTACCGGCCATAAACCAACGGTCCTTACTGTCGCTTGTTGTACCTGTTTTGCCGAAGCATTCGATATTGTCGAGCTTAAATGATCGGCCCGTACCCTCAGTACAAACTGTCTGAAGCATTTTATTCATAAGCCAAGCTGTATTGGTAGACAATGCAGATTCTTTTGTGGATTCAGGATTCTTTTCAATAAGAACATTTCCCTGGGAATCCTCAATTTTATAATAAGCGTAGCCCTCATAATAATATCCGCCGTTACCATATGCTTGGAATGCTGTGGTCATATCGAGAACAGTTACACCATAGGTAAGAGAACCTGTAGCCATAGGTGCCAAGTCACAATCCGAAAGCTCAAGTGTTGACAAATGGAATCTGTTTACGACAAAGTCATAAGAATAGGTAATTCCTATTTTATCTAAAGTCTGTGCAGATATTGTATTCATAGAACGGGCAAGACCATATTGCAATGATACACTTCTGCCGGAATAACCTCCGCCATCGTTAGTCGGGAAAGGTTTTCCGTTGATCCTCGTAAGCGGGACATCCTTTACAGGTGTTGTCCAATAAATATTGACATCGTCTTCTTGCAGACTCTTTTCTAACGCCGGTCCGTAAACCGAAAGTGGTTTTATTGAAGAACCGGGCTGTCTCTTAGACTGCCAAGCACGGTTTAGTACACGGTTTTCCTTTTTCTTGCCTGTACCGCCAACCATACCGAGTATTCTGCCCTTATAGTCCATTACGACACAAGCGCCCTGTACACTCTTGTCCGGCATTTTCTTATAGTTTTCGTACACTTCTTCTATAGCGTTCTGCACATCCATATCAACGGCAGAATAAATTTTTAAGCCGCCGCCGTAAATCATATTTCTTGCTTTCTTAGCAGAATAGCCATTCTTTTGGAGGTCATTAATAACTTCGTCAATAACATAGTCTGTATAATATGAGTTAATCTTTGTGTTATTGCTGTTAGATTTTGAAGAAGATTTAACCTTGCTTCCCTTGTACTCCTTAGAGTTTGTGTAAACGAGCTTATAAGCCACGGCAGAATCGTACTGCTCTTGAGTAATAAATCCGTCAGCAAGCATATGATCCAATATACGAACCTGCTTTTTCTTATTATTTTCAGGATTGATAAGCGGGTCATAATAAGTAGGCTTTTGTGTAATACCGGCAAGAGTTGCACACTCAGCAATATTAAGATCCTTTACATCCTTACCAAAATAAGTTTCTGCAGCTGTCTTTACGCCATAGCAGCCGTGAGAGAGGTAAATGGTATTAAGATATGCCTCCATAATCTCATCCTTGGAATAATGCTTTTCGAGATTAAGGGCTGATAAAATCTCATTAAATTTACGGACAAATGTAACATCATTTTGGTCTGTTAAATTCTTAATAAGCTGCTGAGTAATAGTGGAACCGCCTTGACCGGCGTTAGTCGGTTTTACAATAACTCCGACTGTTCTGATCCAGTCTACACCGTGATGCGACTCAAAACGCTCATCCTCAATAGCGATAAAGGCTTTTGCAAGATACGGTGTCATATCATCGCTGTCGAGCCAAATTCTGTTTTCCTCACCATGAAGTCTGGTCACCTCGACCTGCTTTCCGCTGGAATTGGTAGCATAGATAAAGGAGGTCTGATTTTGGCTTGTTGCCTCTTTTTTTAGGTCAAACACAGCGTCACCGTGAACAACATTAAAACCGTAAATACCGATAACGGAAATACAAACGATACCTACAACACCTATAACCATAAGCATACCGAGCAAAACTTTTCCTATTCCGGAAAAGACTTTTGCGACGCCGGTTTTCTCAGGCTTTTGCGATTTTGACTTTTTCTGCTTCTTCGACTTTTTCTTACTGTCCTCTTTTGAAAAGGTGTTATAAGAAGAAGGGAGCTTACCGTTGTTTTTGTCAAAATTGTTTTTGTCGTCATTATATACTTTTTGAGAGTTATTCATGAATGATTCAAGCAAATCATCGTAATCTTTGTTTGATGCCACGAAAATACCTCCTTAAAATAATCGTAATAACTTGTTGGGATTAGACTATTATATATTATATTAACAGAAAAATAAAGGATTATTTAGCATAATTTACAATTTGAACAAATATACTATGTATTTTTATACCTGCTCGCACGCCTTTTATTCATTTCTGTTGTGCCGACTTTGACAATCACATCATCATATGTCTTTTTCGCACGAACAAAAGTCCAATATGTTTTTTTACATTTTTTGCACCTAAACGGTGCCTTAAAAGTGTTGTTATAAAAGCTGAAATCCTCGAGCTTTTGCATATTTTCGCTGCAACGAGGACATTTTACCTCAACTTCTGAAATATCAAAATAATCTGTTTTAGGAACCTTAATGTAGAAAGGCTTGTACATAAGGCGTGAAAAAAATCGCACATCACAATCGCTTATGTATTCGGCAATTTTTTTCTTGTCAAAAACTTTTTTCAAACAATATGTGGTTACATAACAATCTTCAAGTGCTCTGTGGAGAACAGAAGTATCAACACTTATTTCAAACTGCTCGGCACAATTAGCCAATGATACTTGATTATTTTTGTCACATTCCAAAAATGACATACAATATTTTTGGGCATCACAATAATGCTTCATAAAAGATATATCGGCATTCCCGAATGACGCAAAATAATTAGAGGTCAGTACATACAAGTCAGAATTGCTCCAGCTCAAAAACACACTGTTTTCTCCCCCGCCCCATGCAGCAAATTCTGTTATTGCTTTTTTAAAACTTATTCCTTCTTGATTTATTTCATCGTTGGTTATCTTGGTAAGATTCTTGCAACGAGATGACAATTTCTTAAAACCATCAGGACGAACAAGTTGCTTGAACGAGTCTACTATATTCAATTTTTCATCAAGCTTAACTGCGCCTATCTCAATAATGTCATTAGTGAATTTACCTACGGCATAGTTGTAGGCATTATTCCACTCTAAATCAAAAATAATATAATTCAAAACTATTCTCCAAACAAAAATAGCCTTGCATAACGCAAGGCTATTACTTAACTGTTACACAAAAAGGAATACAAGGAAAGCAGCAAGTACGATAACAAAGAAGAAAACAATAAAGAAAAAACAG
>URJF01000124.1 GCA_900548085.1 uncultured Oscillospiraceae bacterium
AAGCTGACCAGGAACAACAGAGTCGAGTCCGGCGTGAGCAGCAAGGATTTTTTGTGTCATTGTCATACCCATAACAAATTCTCCTTTCGGTTATCTAACTTATATAATTACACATCCTCTGTAAAAGAGCCTTCGCCTCTCTGGAGTGAGGTAATACCTGTACGAGCCAGCTCGACAATGCCAAAGTCGTCGTTAAGTTCTTTGACGAACTTATCTATAGTACTACCGGAGCCTGTGAACTCAAGAGTAACTGTCTCGTGTGAAACATCAAGCACACGAGCGCCGTAACGCATATTGAATGCAAAGAGAGCATTCTTCTTAGGCAGTCCTGTTGCACTGACTTTTATGAGCAAAAGCTCGGAAGAAACGGAGTTATCATCATCAAGCTCCGATACTTTTTCTACAATTTCGAGTTTCAAAAGCTGTCTTTTGATTTGTCTGAAATTCTCAGGTTCAGTGTAGGTCTCTATAGTCATACGGGAAAACTTTTCGTCCTCAGTCTCACTAACAGTAAGAGAAGAAATGTTATATCCCCTACGGGAAAACAGGCTGGCAACACGCTGGAGTACACCGCTTTCGTTGTCAACGAGTACGGATAAAACTAATTTTTCTTTCATATCAGTGTGCCTCCTATCAATTAAACTTTTCTATAATATCGGTATGAGCTCCTCCGGGAGGAATCATAGGAAGAACATTTGAATCGGGGCTGATACGGCAATCAACCAAAACAGGACCGTTGTATTCAAGTGCTTCTTTGATTACCGAATCAATGTCGTCGTTGGTATTGATACGCATACCCTTTACACCGAAAGCCTCTGCAACGGCTACAAAATTCGTTTTTCTGTGCGGGTCTGTATCAGCAAATCTGTTTTCGTAAAAAAGCTTTTGCCACTGACGAACCATACCGAGAACAGTGTTGTTCATAATAAACATTTTAACCGGAATATCGTATGACGCCATTGTGGAAAGCTCAGCGAGATTCATATGGAATCCGCCGTCACCTGCGAACATAATTACTTGTTTCTTTGGGCAGCCAACCTGTGCACCGAATGCAGCACCCATAGAATAACCCATAGTGCCCAATCCACCGGAAGAAAGCAGTGTTCTCGGCTGATTGAATTTATAATACTGTGCAGCCCAAAGCTGATGCTGACCAACATCGGTAACTACGATAGCATCGTCATCAGTAGCGTCGTCAATCTTTTCGATAAGAGTTTGTGGATTAACATAATCGCCGATCTGAAGCTGCTCGAACGGTCTGCGGAAGTTGTTGATTTCATTCTTCCAATCGCTGTGGTCAAGCTGCTCTATAGCTCTGGTGAGCATAGGAATAACATCCTTAAGGTCGCCACGGAGATGATAATTTGAAACGAGGTTCTTGTCCATTTCGGCAGCATCAATATCAATATGTAAAATCTCGGCATTGGGAGCGAACTTCTTACGGTTGCCTGCAACACGGTCGCTGAAGCGAGCACCGCAGGTAATGAGAACATCGCAATCGTGAGCCGCTTTATTGCTCTCAAAATGACCGTGCATACCGATAAGGCCTACATGGAGCGGGTGGTCGTGAGGAAAGGCACCGAGTCCCATAAGAGAGGAAACAACCGGAGCGTCAATTTTTTCCGCAAATGTAATGAAGTCCTCACCGACATCGGAAGAAATAGCACCGCCGCCAACATAAATAAGCGGTTTTTTAGCATTACGAATAAGCTCAACTGCTCTGTCGAAGCAAGATTGTTTTGGAAGCTTTGCAGGAGTAGGCTCAACCTTAGGCATTGGGGTGAATTCACATTTCAGTGCAGTAATATCTTTAGGAATATCAATAAGTACAGGTCCTTTTCTGCCTGACTGTGAAATTCTGAATGCTCTGCGAATTGCGTCTGCAAGGTCATTTACATCCTTAACCATAAAATTATGCTTTGTTATAGGCATAGTGATACCTGTAATATCAACCTCTTGGAAAGAGTCTCTGCCGAGGCCGTCGGTAGAAAAGTTGCATGTAATAGCAACGACAGGAACGGAATCCATATATGCTGTGGCAATACCTGTGACAAGGTTAGTGGCGCCGGGACCGGATGTAGCAAAGCAAACTCCCACTTTGCCGGTAGCACGAGCGTAGCCGTCTGCCGCATGAGCCGCACCTTGTTCGTGAGCTGTCAAAATATGATTAAATGCATCGCCCTGTTTATACAGTTCGTCAAAGATATTAAGGATAGTACCGCCCGGATAACCAAAAATGGTATCTACTCCCTGCTCTTTGAGAACCTCAAGAACGATTTGAGAACCGTTTAGTTCCATTCAAACCTCTCCTTTTACACCGTTTGTTAAAAATATTAAATAATATTTTAGTGTATTTAGATAACAAAGTCAAGAAATATTTTACTTGTAAAAAAAGAAGTAATGTTATATACTATTTAGCGGAAAATACTAACCAAAAGGAGACTGAAATATGAAATTAGGTATGGTAGGATTGCCGAATGTCGGTAAGAGTACACTGTTCAATGCAATCACTAATGCAGGAGCGCAAAGTGCTAACTACCCATTCTGCACAATCGAGCCGAATGTGGGTATGGTAAGTGTGCCGGACGAGAGACTGGACAAGCTGGCAGAAATGTATCATCCGGACAAGTTCACACCGGCTACAATAGAATTTGTTGACATTGCAGGTCTTGTTAAAGGTGCGAGCAAGGGCGAGGGCTTGGGCAACAAGTTCCTGTCACATATCAGAGAAGTTGACGCCATTATTCATGTTGTAAGATGCTTTGAAAACGACGACATCACTCATGTTGACGGAAGCATTGACCCAGCGAGAGACATAGATACCATCAACCTTGAGCTGATACTTTCCGACCTTGACATACTGTCAAGGAGAGTTGACAGCAGAAAAAAGGCAATGAAGGGCGACAAAACTATTGCCGGTGAGGTTGAATTTTTGGAGAGACTTGTATCAGAAATGGAACAAGGCAAGACTGCAAGAGCCGTAGAAATGACCGACGACGAAAAAGAATATCTCAAAGAGGTATCTCTGCTGACAATTAAGCCTGTAATCTACGCTTGCAATATGGGCGAAAATGATTTTGTGGACGGAATTGACAACAACAAATACTACAACATAGTAAAAGAGATTGCCGCTGCGGAGGGAGCAGAGACATTCCCGATTTGTGCCGAAATGGAGGCAGAAATTGCAGAGCTTGAGCCGGATGAAAAAGAGGCTTTTCTCGAAGATATGGGTCTCGAAAAATCCGGTCTCGACAGACTGATTAAAAAGAGTTATTCACTGCTCGGACTTATCAGTTATCTCACAGCAGGCAAGCCTGAGGTAAGGGCGTGGACAATCAAAAAAGGAACAAAAGCTCCGCAGGCAGCCGGAAAAATTCATACAGATTTTGAGCGTGGATTCATCAGAGCAGAGGTTGTATCTTTTGATGATTTGATGGCTTGCGGCTCAATGGCAGTAGCTAAGGAAAAAGGTCTCGTACGTTCTGAGGGCAAGGACTATGTTATGAAAGACGGCGATATTGTACTATTCAGATTTAACGTATAAGTGCTACAAGGCAGTAGTGTCACATGAAAAATAACGATGATTTTCAGCTCATATCCAAAATAAGAGACGGCGATGAAGCCGCTATGGAAGAAATTATACTGAAATATAAATCGATGGTGGAAGCCATAGCAATGAAATATATCTATTCGCCTTTAGAAAAAGATGACCTGGTTCAAGAAGGAATGATAGGTCTTCTTGCAGCTATAAACTCCTATACATATAATAAAGGTACGCAGTTCAAAACCTATGCTAATATTTGCGTCAATAATGCTGTACAAAATGCAATAAAGAAAGTGTCGAGAATAAAGGATATTCCCCAGGAAAACACAGTATCTCTCGACGACGACTATCTCGAATACTGTGCCTCACTGAGTGCAGAGGACGAGTATCTCGCCCAAGAAAGCGTAAGCAACCTAAGCGAAGCAATGAACGAGAAACTGTCTAAGTTTGAAAACGAAGTTATCAAACTGCACATGACAGGTTGCAGTTACACAGAGATTGCAAGGAAGCTGGACAAAAATACAAAGGCTATAGACAACGCAATACAGCGAATACGCAAAAAGCTCAACGGAATAGTAATATAGCGTAAAACCTCTTGCAAAAACGCAAGAGGTTTTTTAATGCTCAACGAAAATCATTAAGGATTTGTACCAATATCATAAGTTCAGGTCTCCCCGATTCTGTCGAACAAACAAAAAACGATGTATCGGAATGGATACATCGCTTTTGGCGCAGAAGGAGAGACTCACGGAGCATAGCTCCGCTGCTTGATTTTATATACCTCGTGTCTCTGCCTACGGCAAACCGACACGAGATGTATTAGTATCAGAGTTCGAGTCTCCTCGATTCTGTCGAACAAACAAAAAACGATGTATCAGAATGGA
>URJF01000125.1 GCA_900548085.1 uncultured Oscillospiraceae bacterium
GCACCCGTATGGACGCAAACAGTAAAGCCGTCCACAAAGGTCAGCTTTCGTTCGTCATAGGATTTTGTAAAAGCGTAGGCGGCAACTCCGACAATCATAGCAACGGAAATCAAAAATGCCACGACCTGATAGGAAAATCTTTTTGCCCATGTAGGAGTCATATTACGCTTCAAAAATCGCTTAAACTTTTGTTTTTTCGTCAACTTTTCTGCCATTGATATTCACCGAAAACAGAGATAAATATGGGCGGATATATAAAAATATATGTCCGCCCTTTTTGATTTATTTATTGCCCGAATAGTTAGGCGCTTCTTTTGTGATATATACATCGTGAGGGTGGCTCTCTACGAGGCCTGCACCGGTGATGCGGATGAACTGTGCCTTTTCACGAAGCTCGCTGATAGTGTGGCATCCGACATATCCCATACCTGAGCGAAGGCCGCCCATCATCTGATATACTGTGTCGGAGAGAGGTCCCTTGTAAGGAACACGGCCCTCAACGCCTTCGGGTACAAATTTCTTTGAGCCCTTTTGGAAATATCTGTCAGCTGAACCGTGGTTCATAGCGCCCAAAGAACCCATACCACGATAAACTTTAAACTGTCTGCCCTGCCAAATTTCAGTCTCTCCCGGAGATTCCTCACAGCCTGCAACGAGCGAACCGACCATAACTACGGAGCCACCTGCTGCAATAGCCTTTACTATCTCACCGGAATACTTGATACCGCCGTCGGCAATAACAGGAATACCGTACTTGTCTGCACGCTCTGCACTGTCGTAGATAGCTGTAATTTGCGGAACGCCGATACCTGCTACTACACGGGTAGTACAGATTGAGCCGGGTCCGATACCGATTTTGACAGCGTCTGCACCGGCTTTGATAAGAGCCTCGGTAGCATCTGCTGTAGCAACATTACCTGCAATAAGACTAATCTCAGGAAATGCGTTTTTAACCTTAGTAACATTTTGGAGAATGTTCTTGGAGTGACCGTGTGCAGAATCAAGAACAAACGCGTCTACGCCTGCCTCTGCCAAAGCCTTAGCTCTGATGAGAACATCGTCTGTAACGCCCAAAGCAGCTGCACAAAGGAGTCTGTCCTTTTTGTCACGGGCAGTATTAGGATACTTAACTGCCTTTTCTATATCTTTGATAGTAACGAGTCCTGTGAGCTTTCCGTCTGTGTCAACGAGTGGGAGCTTTTCTACCTTAGACTTCATAAGTGCCTCTTTTGCCTGCTCAAGAGTAGTGCCTGCCATAGCAGTAACCAACTTCTCTTTTGGAGTCATAACATCGGCAATCTTAACATCAAAATCAGTCATAAAGCGCAGGTCTCTGTTAGTAAGAATACCTACGAGTGTTCCGTCATCCTCACAGATAGGGACACCGCTGATTTTGTACTTACCCATAAGTGCGTCTGCATCTTTTACACTATTATAGGGTGAAAGGAAAAACGGATTAGTGATAACGCCGTTCTCACTGCGCTTTACTTTGTCGACCTCTGTCGCCTGTTCCTCAATGGTCATATTCTTGTGAATAACACCGATACCGCCCTCACGAGCTATAGCTATAGCCATCTGTGATTCTGTAACAGTGTCCATTGCTGCTGTCATAAGCGGAATGTTCAACGAAATATCCTTTGTGAGCTTTGTCTGAAGCTTTACTCCGTCGGGGGTAACATCGGACTCAGCGGGAATCAAAAGCACATCGTCGAATGTCAATCCTTCTTTGACAAACTTTTTGTTGTATTCTACCATACTGCGCCTCCAAACTCATTTATTTTTTAAAAATATTTTTACTATAATACCACTAAAAAAAGATTATATCAAGAGTTATTTTGCTTTGGCTGATTTTTTATTGCTCCAAGAAGAATAGTAGGTGTACTTTTTGCCGTCTGCCTTTATCGTCTTGTAGGCACGAACACGGACATAATATTTTTTGCCTTTCTTAAGCGAACCTATTTTCTTAGAGTTCGACGAGGAAGATACCTTTATCGTCTTAGCCTTTTTCATATTTTTATTGGTGCTGTACTGAATTTGGTAGCCTGATGATGCAGTCTTTTTCCACTTTGCAGTGACAGACTTTTTACCACCCTTCAATGACGAAAGTTTAACGCCCTTTGGATTTGTGGCGGTAGTCAAGGCAGATGATGCCGTTCCGTAATATTTTGTTCTGTTTACTGTCTTATATGCCACTACTCTGTATTTATGCTCCGAGGAGGCTTTTAGGGACTTGAGCGTAGCAGTCGGAGAAGAAACTGTCTTTATGGTTTTCCAAGATGAATTTGTGTATTCTTGCAGCTCATAGCCGGAAGGACTGCCTGATGTGCTGTTCCATTTTAATGTCAGCGACGAGGAACTTCGTCCGCCTCTTTTTACCGATGGCTTAGAGGACTTCTTAGGAATAACGTAGAACACTCTGCGTACATAGCTGTCGGCATAAGCTCCCTTTCCGCTGACAGATACTGTATAGTCACCCGTGTTTTTAGCCGCAGGATAGCTGACCGTGTAATCCGTGCCGTTTTTCAGCACCTTGTCGCCGTACTTTACTGTCACCGACGGGGTAATATTACTTCCGGAATAGGTGAATACATTTTTTGCAAACGACACTGTAGCACCGGACAAGCCCGCTTTGTTTTTGCCATAAGAGTCCGTGGCGAATTTTGTGCGATATTTTGTATCAAAATATTTGTTATCATAATATGTTGGATCCAGGGTATGCTCTTTATTGTCGGAATCACCGGCTCTCAAAGCGTCATAATCCACGAGAAAATAGTTGTAGGTTTTGTTGTCATCTCCTGAATCATCCCATGTGCAATCCACGAAATAATATTTTCCGTCGAGCTGCACTAAATTCCACGCATGACAGCCCTCATACGGGTCCGAGCAGGCAAAGCGGCAATTATACCCCAGTTCCTTGCAAATTCTGTAAAACGCAAGCGCGTAGCCTTGACACACACATTTGCCTCTTACCAGTGCGCCGTAGGCAGAAAAGGCATAATAGTAATCCGACACATTAGAAGAATTCATAAATTCCAAGGCGTCATAGTCATAAGTAGTCCTTGCACAAATATAGTCGTGCACCTTTTTCATTATTTGATAATCAGTAAGTTTTTTTGTATCCACAGACTTAACGAATTTTGATATAGCGTCGTCTGTTTTCTTTTCTTCGGCTGCTGTACTGCCATAGTCAAAATACAAAGGCAGGCTATAGTAATACTTGCCCTTAGACTTATGAGAGGTGTTGCCTATACAGCTCATTTTGACAACGCTCCAATGAGCATAATCGCCGTCAACACTTGATGTGGACAACTCATCACTGCAAGATGCATTAAAGCTGTCCTGAATAACATCAATCAAATTGCTCGTGGGAATATATGTATCCGAAAGATAATTAAGCGTATAACTCGGTTTTCTGTCTCTGATAGCATTGCGCATGGGGAGGTACAGAGATTTTCCGGCGGTATAGTAGGTGTCGCCGTTAAATGAAGATGATTTAGATGTCGCTGTAGGAGAAGCCGAAACAGTATTGTGCTGTGATATGCCAACAGCAGAGGCAAAGACAGGATTGTACACAGTAATACCGTCCTTATACTCTGCCGCCACAGCCTCAATAGGTGCAACAACGGCAGTAGCCGAAATAACAACAGCTACAAGCAAGGAAATAATTTTTTTCATAACATCACCCTAAATAATTTATAAAACCATAATATCATATATTTAACATTTTGTCATTAAAAAAATACCGACTCATAAGAGTCGGTATAAAAAATTATTTTATGAGTGAAAATTTAAAGCCGTATTTTTTTGCATACTGATGGGTAGTAGAATCTTTATAACCCTTTAGTGTAACCTTCATAGGTTTATCAACAAACCGCTGTTCTTCTGTTCCGTCTTCATAAAATACGGTTTCAATCGTATGGGTGAACGGGAAGGAAAACTTTTTGAGTGAAACCTTCTTACTCTTTACGGTAATCGTCTTTAGACTCTTACAGCCGTCAAAAACATACTTGCCGATTTTTTCGGTCTTAGACGGAATGGTTATACTCTTCAGCTTTGTATCCTCAAAAGCACTGTCTGCGATAGATTTTGTATTCGATGAAAGAGTAACCTTTTCTAACGGAGTGAGGAAAAACACACACTTTGAAACAGCCGTAACTTTCTTAGGGAATACAAAAGATTTGATTGCAGTGAGATGAAATGCGTATGAGCCGATTTTTTCTACAGTTTTTGGCAGTTTGACTGTGGCGAGCTTTTGGCAATCGGAAAAAGCAAAAGACTTTATGTTCTTTACCTTAGACTTAGACAAGTCAGCTTTTTTCAATCTCGTACATCCGTCGAATGCCGCCTTGCCTACAGATGATACAGACGACGGCAGGGTCACCGAGCC
>URJF01000126.1 GCA_900548085.1 uncultured Oscillospiraceae bacterium
CATTATATACATGCTACAAGATTAATTGACTTTACAATGGATATAAATGTAGCATTGTTTTTTGCTTGTTGTGAAAATATTGAAAAAGATGCGGCTATATTTATATGGTCATATTCTCCGTATGATCCTAAATGGACAAGAATAAAGATACAGTGTGAACTTGTTAATGTTAAAAAGGATGAACAATCCGAAAATAAGGAAGAAACCAAGTAAATAATATCTAAAAATTCACCTGCATATATTTTTATGATTATGCGGGTGATTATTTTGTTAAAAAGATTTTGTATATTTCTTTGCTTAGTATTATTATTTCCTGTTACTGCTTACGGCAGTGAGATTGAGGTTTCTGCAAGTGCGTGTGTAGCTATTGACGGTGAAACACATACTTTGTTCTATGAAAGAAACAAAGATACTCAGCTGCCTATAGCGTCAACCACTAAGATAATGACTTGCCTTATTGCTTGCGAAAGCGGTAAACTTAATAAAGTTGTTACCGTAACTGATAAAATGCTTGCAGGTGCAGAGGGCTCTTTGATATATCTAAAGTCGGGAGACAAAATTACTCTCTACGACCTTGTTGCAGGTGCAATGCTTGCCTCCGGAAACGATGCGGCACAATCAATCGCAGTGTATCTTGCCGGCTGTGAGAGCAAGTTTGCTTTGCTGATGAATAAAAAAGCTAAAGAACTCGGTATGAAAAACACATATTTTGTATCAGCATCCGGACTTGACAAGGCTAATCATCATTCTACTGCATACGATATGGCACTTCTTGCCTCAACTGCAATTAAGAACAAAAAACTCGCAGCAATATGCAAATTGCAGTCTGCTTTTATAACAGTGAATTCCAACAGGCAAAAAATATTTAACCATAATAAATTATTGTATTATGATTCAGCATTTGTTGGAATGAAAACAGGATATACACAAAAGGCAGGTAGGTGTCTCGTCAGTGTTTATTCTTTGAGTAACAGCTATGTAGTTATTGTTACCCTTAATGACCCTAGCGATTGGCAGGACCATAAAAAACTTGCAGATTATTCAAAATCTAAGTATACCGAATATTCGAATACCCAAAAGTTTTATTTGGATATTGTCGGCTCTGAAAAATCGAAAATCCTTTGCTCAAATGAATACCGATTATTTTCACTGGGAGAGGTAAAAATAATAAACAAGTATTATCCCTTTGTTTATGCAACAGTTAGGCAAGGAGACACCGTTGGTGTTACCGAAATATATATCAATAAAAAATTATATACGACTGTAGATATTACAGCCGTGGAAAGTGTAGAATATTATGGCAAATAATGAAGTCAGACTGCAAAAATTTATGGCTGAGCAGGGAATTGCCTCTCGCCGAAAAAGCGAAGATTTAATAAGAGCCGGAAAGGTGAAGGTAAACGGTCACATTGCAGTCATAGGACAAAAAATAAATCCTAAAAAAGATTTGGTAACCGTTGGTAAACAAAAAATTGTACCGCCAAAAACGAGAAATATTGTCTATATTATGCTCAATAAACCCCGTGGATATGTGACGACAGTATCTGACGAATATGACCGCAAGACTGTTATGGATTTAATTTCGGACATAAAAGAAAGAATTTATCCCGTAGGCAGATTAGATAAGGACAGTGAAGGATTATTGATTATGACTAATGACGGTTCTTTCACTAACTGTCTCACTCATCCGTCCCACGGACTTGCAAAGGTTTATAGAGTTACGGTCCGTCCGGCGGTCGATGATGAAATTTTGTATAATCTCAGAAACGGTATATTTATCGACGGCAGAAAGACTGCTCCGGCTGATGTTACTGTATTAACCGAGGAAGAAAATCGTGTTGTTCTCGAATTCGTTTTGCACGAAGGTCGCAACAGAGAAATCCGCAAAATGTGTGAATCTCAGGGACTTGAGGTTGCCAGACTGAAAAGAACAGCTGTCGGCTCACTGAAATTAGGTGTTTTGCCACAAGGTAAATACAGAGAACTCACTGAGCAGGAAGTAAAAAAACTTCTCCGATCCGCAGGTCACAGAGATTAGTCTATTTGGTATCATATTTTTTTAATTTTATTATTGATATTGTTAATAAATAGTGTTAAAATACACAATAGGTATGTGCGTAATACGACTGTATGCGCCATGCAAAATCCGTTTTAAGGAGGACTTTATATGAACGATTCAGTAAAAAATACCGAAGCATATAAGAGATTAGCCTCTCTTTTCGATGATGGTATTTTTACAGAAATTGACGCTTATGCTAAATCCGAAAACGGCGAAACAGCAGTTTATGCCGGATTTGGTTCTGTTTTCGGCGCACCTTGCTATGCGTTTTCACAGAATGTGAATGTGGATGACGGTGCTTTTACCGTTGCACAGTGTCAAAAACTAAAAAAAGTATATGAAATGGCTACAAAAACAGGCTATCCGATTGTTGGTATTTATGATTCCAACGGAGTTAAGCTTTCAGAAGGCTTTGAGGCTCTTTCGGCTTACGGCGATGTTGTAAAAGCATCATCTTCCGTATCCGGTGTTGTACCTCAAATTTCTGTTGTTGCCGGTTCTTGCCTCGGTGTGTCCGCAGTCATTGCCAATATGGCAGATGTAGTTGTTGCCGTAAAAGATGCAGATTTTTATGTTACCACTCCCAGTGATGTGACTGTAGAGCAGTCTGCTAAAGATGGTGTAGTTGATTATGTTGCAGATTCTTATGATGATGCAGTTAATTGTGCAAAGAAATTAGCAGTTCTTTTGCCGCAAAACAATCTCTCACCGGCACCTTTAGTTGATTTTTCTGATCCAACATCAGTTTGTGATTCATCTGATGCAAAGACTATAGTGAATTCTGTTGCTGACAGTGATTCATTTGTTGAGTTCAAATCAGAGTATGGTAAAAATCTTGTTACCGGTCTCGGTACTGTTGCAGGAAGCACAATAGGTTTTGTTGCATTTAACGGTAAGGCTGTTTGCCCTCATTGTGCATACAAGGCTGAGGCTCTGGTTAAATTATGTGATGCTTATAATATTCCTGTTGTTACCATTGCTAATGCTGACGGACTTGTAAAAGAAGCTGAGTCTCAGATGCTCGTTGCTGCTACAAAACTTACATCTGTATATGCTGGTGCAACTTGCCCTAAGATTTCTGTAATTGCAGGACAGGCTGTCGGAGCGGCATACATTATTTTGGGCGGCAAGGGTGCTAGTGCTGACCTTACATTTGCGTGGGATAACGCTGTTGCGTCTCCACTTGATGTAGATGGTGCTGTAGCATTTTTGTACAATGATCGTCTTGCTGACGGCGAGGACAGAGCAGCACTTGAAAAAGAATATAAAGAAACAGTAGGCAGTGTATTTACAGCTGCTGCTTGCGGTGCTGTTGATGATGTTTTTGCTCCGCAGGAAACAAGAGCAAAAATAATCGAGGCTTTGCAAATGCTTTACAGCAAGCGTGAAGTTACTATTGCAAGAAAACATACTGTTAAATAATTTGGAGGATATTCATATGAAAAACTATACTATTACCGTAAATGGCACACCTTATAATGTATCTGTAGAAGAAGGCACTTCTTCAGCTCCCGCAGCAGCTCCTGCTGCACCTGCACCTACACCGGCTGCCGCTCCTGCTCCTAAGGCTGAAGCAGCTCCAGCACCGGCTCCTGCTGCACCGGCTGCTGCCGGTTCTGTATCTGTTGATGCGCCTATGCCGGGTAACATTCTTGATGTTAAGGTATCAAACGGAACAGCTGTTAAAGCAGGCGATGTTCTTGTTATTCTTGAAGCAATGAAGATGGAAAATGAAATTGTTGCTCCTCAAGACGGCACTGTTGCTTCTGTTAATGTCAACAAAGGCGATACTGTTGAAGCAGGACAGACATTGGTTTCTATGAACTAAGAGGTAAAATAAATGGCTAAAATCGGAATTACAGAAACAGTTCTCCGTGATGCACATCAGTCTTTGATTGCTACTCGTATGAGAACAGAGGAATTTGTAGACATTCTTGATTCTATGGATAAAATCGGATTCCATTCTCTTGAGTGTTGGGGCGGTGCAACATTTGATGCTTGCCTTAGATTCCTTGACGAAGATCCTTGGGAGAGACTTCGTATTATCAGAAAAAAATGCCCTAATACTAAATTGCAGATGCTCTTTAGAGGACAAAATATGCTCGGCTATCGTCACTATAGCGACGAAGTAGTAGATTATTTCGTAAAAAAGAGCATTGACAACGGTATTGATATACTTCGTATTTTTGATGCCCTCAACGATGTAAGAAACCTTCAAACAGCTATTACCGCTGCTAATAAGTACGGCGGTCATGTTCAGGCAGCGATTTCTTATACAACCGGTCCTGTTTTTGATATT
>URJF01000127.1 GCA_900548085.1 uncultured Oscillospiraceae bacterium
GACAGCCGCAGGCAGCTTTGAGGGATTTAACAAAAACTACGGCAAGGTATCGTACAAGCTGAGAAACAATCTTAAAAAGCTTAACTATACAAAAAACGACTATTTCGTTTTCGGTACAGACGGTACAAAAGATGTAACCTACGACAATATGCAGGCACTGATAAAAGGTTTTAAGAATGACGATGACCTGTTCACTTTTACCGATGATAACAAATCAGAGGGCAACATAACCTACAAAATACAAAAAGGCGGAGAGCATAAATACAAATATATGTACAAATATCTATACAATGCTCTGCTCGCTTTTTTCGGGGAATAGAAAAAACGCTTATTGATGAAAGACATCAACAAGCGTTTTACTATCCACACTTATGCATCATTCTGCGGTGTGTTTTTTGATTAGGGTGGTGAGCATTTCGGCGTGGGACTCTTTTGTTATTTCGTACTTTATGGTAGGGATAACAGCTATAGCTAAGCCGATTGCAGGCGGTATAGTGAGCAAGAACCACATTGCGTCGGAATAAGACGAAAAGTCCTTAGCAAAATTTGCACCTGCTGCAAGGGCTTTGTTAACATAGTCGGCATTTTGGTCAGAATAACCTACGATAGAATAAACTGCGCCCGAAATAATAGATGCAATACCTGCCGAAAACTTAGTAATAAAACTTTGACCTGAGAAGAAAACTCCGTCCGGTCTGTAGCCGGTGTGGTACTCCTCGTAGTCAATACAGTCGCTGATCATAATTGACTGACAAACATTGACTGCGCCGAATCCAATACCGGAGCCGATCAGCAAAATTCCGTCGATAATAACCCAGTGCATTTTTGACAGTCCGGTAGGGTCTATCATATAGACGACAAACATAAGGGCTGTGGGTATAGCCGAAAGTGATGAAAGATTGTACAACTTTTTTACATCTATTTTTTTAATCAGTGCAGGGATAACAGCCATAGCCACGAACTGACCGATGAAGTATCCCCCTCCTACGATAGCGACAATGAGCAGTTTTTTAGGATTAGTAAAAGCTGTGGTCAAATCGCCGTCGCAATAGTAGAATGTGAACAGAGTCATAACAACTGTCATCATAAGCTGCAGAGGCGAGCGAAGCAAACCGCTGATTAAAATTCGTCTGAACGGCTTGCAGGTCCACATCAGCCTAAAACTTTCTTTTAGAGTTTTCTTTTCTTCGGAAACAGGAACTCTTTCTCTTGTACCTAAGCCTGCACATTCAAACAGCAATGAGGCAACAATCGCCATAGCTACTGCCACCAAAATAAAGCCTCTTTGAGCATTTTGGGTTAAGCCCATAGCGGTATTGGCAGCCTGCGAAACAGCTATGATAGAAACAACAACTATGGCAGCACCGATAGAAGCAATAATTCTCGAAAGAGAAATGAGACTCGCTCTGTCCTTTTCGTCCTCGCTCATACGGCTGATAATGCCCCAAAGAGGAACATCACCGGCTGTATAGCTCATACCCCAAAGGACATAGGACACTGCCGCCCAACCGACGATAAGAACCATAGCGGCACTGTGTCCGCTCTCCTTGGCGGCGGCATAGCTGCCGTTCAAAAATGTAAGACAGGTAATAAGACAAATAACAGGCGGTGAAAAGATAAGATACGGTCTGCATTTGCCCCATTTTGTATTAGTTCGGTCAACGATAGAGCCCATCATAGGGTCATTGATAGCATCCCAAACTCTCGCCACGGCAAAAATTACGCCGAGTGCAAAAGCAGGCAGGCATATTACACTCTGAAAATAGAAGTATAATCCTGTAGCAATAATGTTATAAATCATATTTTGACCGAACATACCGACCAAATATAAGTTGCGCTCTTTGGGTGTATATGTATTGGTTTTGTTACTCATAATGATACCTCTCACAGCACTCTGTACAGATTGCCCTCAAATGGCTTAAGCACATCCTCATTTCTGTTACTGTGGGTAGAAAGAATCAACTCTACGCCGCTGACATCTACAGGGCGTTCTACCGTTTTTTTGCCGAGATTAAGCTCTACAAAATACTTTTTGCCATTCAGTTCTCTGTAGTAACAATATACCGGCTTAGGAATACCCTCGGCTAAGCTGAATGTGCCGTAAACAAGAGCTTTGTGCTCCTTTCTTGCGGCAATGGCTTTTTTGTAGAAATTAAGCACGCTGTCAGGTCTGTTTTGCTCATCCTCTGCGTTATATCTGCGATAGTCCTCTGAGATTTTGAGCCACGGTTTGCCGGTGGTAAAGCCTGCATTTGCAGTGTCGGACCATTGGAATGGCGTTCTGGCATTATCTCTTGTGCCACGAAGTGCACGGGCAAAATATTTTTCTTTGTTCTTGCCCTTTGCGACATTCTCATTATAGTTATTGACCGCCTGAATATCATTCATTTCGTCAATAGACTCAAACTTAACATTGCTCATAGAAATTTCCTGTCCCTGATAGATATAAGGCGTACCTCTCAAGGTCATCTCAATGAGCGCACATACCTTAGAAATCTCCTCTCGGTATGTGTTTGTGCGGTCTACACGGGACACAATACGAGGTATATCGTGATTTTCCACAAACACGGCAGGCCAACAATGATTGGTATATCTCATTTGGAACCTGTCGATGCTTTTCATCATTTTATACAAATCGTACTCGTAATCATCATACACAGTGTGGCCCTGATCGACCAAGCAGTCAAAATTAAACACGGTGTCTAACTCGCCTCTGAAATCGGCAGTGAGCATTTTGTCCATCTCGACACCTGCGCCGCCGCACTCGCCGACGGTATAGACATCGTAGTTGCCAAATGACTTTTCTCTCATCTCGTGGAGATACTGATGGAGTCTCGGACCGTAAAAATAATTTTCTGCGCCTAAGAAGCCGGTCAACTTTCCGATAAAATCATTTCCGTCCGGCAAACCGTCTGCCTTGCTGATAAAGTTAATAACATCCATTCTAAAGCCGTCAATACCCTTATCCAGCCACCAATTCATAGTTTCATATACGCTTTCACGGACTTTTTCGTTATCCCAGTTCAAATCCATCTGTTTTTTGCTGAATATGTGGAGGCACCACTGATCGAGGTGCTCATAATATTTCCACGCAGAGCCGCTGAACATAGACACCCAATTATTGGGCGGTGTCTTTCCGCCGTCTGTAGCGTCACGCCAAATATAGTAGTCGTGGTACGGATTATCCTTGCTCTTGAGCGCCTCTTTGAACCACTGATGCTCGTCGCTGGTGTGATTAACAACAAGGTCGATAATCAGCTTCATACCACGCTTATGTATTTCATCTAACATTCGGTCAAAATCATCCATTGTACCAAACTCGGCGAGGATTTTTTTATAATCACGAATGTCATAGCCATTGTCATCATTAGGGCTGTCAAAAAACGGCGAGCACCAAATGGCAGTAACGCCCAAATCCTTTAGGTAATCCAACTTTTCGGTAATACCGTTAAGGTCGCCTATGCCGTCGCCGTTGCTGTCATAGAAGGAGCGAGGATAAATTTGGTAAATAACAGCCTCTTTCCACCACTTTTCGTCCATCCGGCAATCCTTTGTGATAACCTCGCAGGTTTCGAGATTGAGCATATCGCACAGCTTTTCGATAGTATTTTTGTCGAGCAAACCGGCAGACAAGGTGGTAAGGGACTTAAACTTAAGATTTTTAACAAATGCTTTATCAGCTACGGAAATCGGCAGACGCAGTGCAATCATCAATCTTTCGATAATATCCTTTGCCATAGGGTTTACCATAGCATCCTTAATCTTTGTGTTCGGGGTAATTTTAATCAATTTTTACACCTTCCTAAAATAAACTATATACTAATTATATTACCCTTCATTTTTCTTTTCAACAAATCGCCGGATATTCTATGTTTAGCCAAAAAATCCAGCCGCTCTTTTGGGGATTTTTCACAAAGAAAAATAAACACTTCTTAAAATAAAAACAAAAAAGCCGCCAATTTAGGCGGCTAAAAATAATCATTCAATTTTGAAAAATCTTCAAAGTAGTTTATTGCGGACAGACTTGGATATTATATCCGGCTATAATTCTTTTAATTTTTTTAATATTGCTATCAGAAATACTATAAGAATTGCCCTTTTCATCCCAAAGAGTTCCGCAATCATCGCCGGAAACTTGCCTAACTGCTGACTTTGAATCAGAACGAAACTCTAATTCAATATTACTTCCTATACAGGAGG
>URJF01000128.1 GCA_900548085.1 uncultured Oscillospiraceae bacterium
AGAATACCTTTGAAATCGGGCTTTTCAAAATTGTTTCGGAGGCAGGTGTTGCAGCAGGTGTCCGCAGAATTATTGCCTATACAGGTCATTCAACATTGGCTTATCTTAACCTTAACGAATCAGTTGTTAAGTATGTTGCATCTACACTTAAGACTGCCGAAAATGAGGTAGAGAGCAGAGTATCAACTCTTGTTTCCGAAAATAAGGAATTAGAAAAAGAAATTCAAAAGCTCAATGCAGAGATTACAAAGCTAAAGAGCGCCGATATGTTCTCTAAGCCTATTGATGTTGACGGTCTTGAGCTCTATGTTGCTAAGGTTGAGGGTACTACTCCGGACGCACTTCGCTCAATGGGCGATGATATTAAGAATAAGGGCGACAATGTTGTTGCTCTCATTGCCGGCACAAACGGCGAAAAAGCAAATCTTGTTGCTGTATGCGGCAAGGACGCTATCGCTAAGGGTGTAAAGGCAGGAGACCTCGTTCGAGAGGTAGCTAAACTCGCAGGCGGCGGTGGCGGCGGACGCCCGGATTCCGCTATGGCAGGTGCAAAGGACTTGTCAAAGCTCGATGAAGCTGTTGCCGAAACCGAAAATATAGTTAAGTCATTGATAAAATAAATTACTTGCGTGCTCTGTGCACGCAGTATGGCTTTGAGCCGGAAAAGAGGTAAAACCGATATGTGTTTGTTTTGCGACATAATCGACGGAAAGATTCCGTCTACAAAAGTCTATGAGGACGATATGATGCTCGCATTTAAGGATATTAACCCTGTAGCACCTGTTCATATTGTTTGTGTGCCTAAGGAGCATATTGACTCTGCTAACGGCATAACAGCAGAGAACAGCAAATATGTTCAGCATATATTTGAAAAAATACCGGAGATAGCAAAATCTCAGGGAATTACATCCTACAGAATTATCAACAACTGCGGTGAGGATGCAGGACAGAGCGTTATGCACCTGCACTTCCATCTTGTCGGCGGAGTAAAAATGGGGGAGAAAATATTATGAGCAAATCAGTAGGTACTTACGAGCTGCACATTGCAGGACTCACAAGACAGCTTAATAAGTTTGCTGTGTCCGACAGCCTTGACATTGCCGCATTTATTCTTTTTGGCGATGTTGAGCTTACAGAGGCTTGTGCCTCGGCTTTGCTCAAAAAGGTTCCGGAGTTTGATTATATCGTTACTCCCGAGGCTAAGGCTATTCCTCTCGCTTATGAGATGAGCAAGCAGAGCGGTAAAAAATATATAGTGGTACGCAAGGGCGTAAAGGTTTATAACGATAATCCTGTTTCATTTTCCGTTCACTCCATTACTACCCAAAAATATCAGACGCTGTATCTCGGCCACGAGGATGGCGACTTGCTAAAGGGCAAGAGAGTTCTTATTGTGGACGATGTAATTTCTACCGGTGAGAGTTTGAAGGTTGTTCAAGGACTTGTTAATGCTTTTGAGGGCAATATCGTAGCTTCGTGCGCACCTCTTGCAGAGGGCGATGCGGCAGACAGAGACGATATAGTTTTCCTCGAAAAACTTCCTTTGTTTTTTAAATAAAAAATTTTGATTATCACCCGACAGTATGGCAATAATACTGTTGGGTGATTTTTTTATGAATCAGGATAATAAAAAGGTTGTCATTGTCGGTTGCGGTATGGTCGGAATGAGCTGTGCCTATGCGTTGCTCAACCAAAATATTTGTGACGAGCTTGTGCTTATTGATGTGAACAGACAGAGAGTCCTCGGCGAAGCGACTGACCTTTGTCACGGTGTTCCGTTTGCTCCGGGTAATATGAAAATTTATGCCGGAGAGTACAGCGATTGCGAAAACGCCGATTTGGTTATAATCTGCGCCGGTGCGCCACAGGCAGATGGAGAATCCCGCCGTGACTTGCTCCAAAAGAATTATAAGGTGCTTGAGTCTATAGTAAATCCTATTGTCTCAGCCGGCTTTACAGGCGTATTTTTGGTGGCGTCCAATCCTGTTGATGTTATGACACAGCTCGTGTATGAATTGTCCGGATTTCCGGCAGGGAGAGTGTTAGGCTCAGGTACTTCGCTGGATTCGGCACGACTGCGGCATATGGTCAGCGATTATTTTAAGATAAATCCACGCAATGTGCATGCCTATGTTATCGGTGAGCACGGCGACAGCGGCTTTGTGCCGTGGTCAAATTCGTATATTTCTGTCAATTCTTTTGCCGAATTATGCAAAGAAAGACCCGAAATTCCCGATGATATGAAAAAAATATCTCTTGCTGTCCGTGACAGCGCCTACGGTATTATAAAAGCAAAGGGCGCAACCTATTACGGCATAGGTATGGTTTTAGCGCAGCTGTCAAAATCTATTCTTAATGACCAAAACAGCGTGTTCACCGTGTCCACCTATCTAAAGGGCGAGTACGGTACAAAAGGTATTTATATCGGCGTTCCCAGTGTGGTTAATTCTAACGGAGTGAGCCGTGTTTTGCAGATGAAGCTGAACCGTGAGGAAAAAGAAAAATTCCGCCGCAGTGTCGCAGTAATCAGAGAAATGCTAAAAGAGGTTGAGCTATAAATATATTAGTATAAGTTGTTGAAATCTGCCCAAAAAAATGGTACAATTATATTGTATCGGTTTGGGCAAAAATAACGGAGGCTTGTTTATGTCCGAGGACGAAACTCAACACGAAACCGAGGCTGATTCTTCTGCCTTTGAGACAGGTTCCATCACTGTCCAAAAAGGCGGCAGATTTTTCCATTGCCTGACTATCATAGGTCAGATAGAAGGCCATTACATTTTGCCCAGCCAAAACAAAACAACAAAATACGAGCACGTCATACCACAGCTTGTTGCGATAGAGGAGAGCAAGGATATAGAGGGACTGCTTATTATACTCAACACCGTTGGCGGCGATGTGGAAGCAGGACTCGCTATAGCAGAGCTTATTTCTACTATGAAAACTCCTACTGCGTCACTTGTACTGGGCGGAGGACACTCTATAGGCGTACCTCTGGCAGTCAGCTGCCAAAAGAGCTTTATAGTACCTTCTGCCACCATGACTGTCCACCCGGTCAGAATGAACGGAACGGTTTTGGGTGTTCCGCAGACTCTTTCTTATTTTGAAAAAATGCAGGATCGCATAGTCAATTTTGTGGATAATAATTCAAAAATTTCAGGTGACGATTTCAGACAGCTTATGCTCAAAACAGGTCAGCTCATTATGGATGTGGGCACTGTTTTAGACGGTGAGGAGGCTGTGGCATGCGGACTTATCGATTGTCTCGGAGGATTGTCCGACGCTCTCGATTTTTTGGACGAAAAGGCAGGTGAGGCTTGTGCTGTACACAATAGCTGACCCGTATGAAATTTTTTATTCTCCGGTGCAAAATTCCGTAGCGCCGAGGCCTGCTCGCTCAAGTAATCCTTATGACTATATCCGTGCAGGTTATTATCTTGATAATGCCGCACTTTTCGGAGGAAATAATAATGTCAGTTTTAACTTCAATATTCCAAGCAATATTTCAGTCGATAACTTGGCTCCTTTTCACAAGTGAGTCTGCTTATTCTTCTATATTTCACGATTTCACAGGCAGATTTACCGGCGAGTGCTCGGCACTTACCGGTGTTGTACATATCGGCATAGCAATCGGAATTTGCATTTCTGCCTACAGGATTATGATTACCAATTCGGCAGAATTTGTTTCTACGGCGTTCGAACTTGTTACGAAGAAAAAGCCTTTCAAATCGCCAAAGCCTGCGAGAGAATTTATGTATATGACCGTCTTGTCTTTTTTGCCAATGATATTGTGGTTGATACCTACCGGCAAAAGCGGATTTCTCTACAACTTGCTCAGAATGACCGGCTTTAATCGAACACTTTTTGACGACGGAATTTTTTTGGCTATAACAGGTGCACTATTGCTCCTTGCATACAAACAACATTCGGTCAATCCCGGCAAAAAGAGAGTTACACTCGTTCCTGCACTTGTTGTGGGATTTGCGAGCTTGCTGTTAGTTCCGGTCTCGGGACTTTCATTAGTTGCCGGAGTTGCCGCTATACTTATTCTTTTTGGCGTTTCGGACAAGCTCGTTTACAGATATTGTGTGTCTCTCAGTGTCCCTACTTTGTTGGTTATGGGCATTATAGAGGTTTGCGTAAGCACTACTCCTGCCACTG
>URJF01000129.1 GCA_900548085.1 uncultured Oscillospiraceae bacterium
TTGACTTTAAGGTAGAAATATTGTATAATAATATATAATAGATAAATATGGTTTGAAATGGTGGATAATATGGCAAAAGCAAAATACGACGACAGCAGTATAAAGACCTTAAAAGGTGCCGACAGAGTAAGAAAGAGACCTGCTGTTATTTTCGGTTCGGATGGTATCGAGGGTTGCGAACATTCTATTTTTGAAATTATGTCTAACTCGATTGACGAAGCTCGTGAAGGATACGGAAGCAAGATTATTGTTACAAGATATTTAGACGGCTCAGTCGAAGTCCAGGATTTCGGCAGAGGTATACCTGTCGATTATAATAAGAATGAAGGCAAGTATAATTGGGAATTACTGTTTTGTGAACTTTATGCCGGCGGTAAGTATGATAACGGTGGAGACAACTATGAGTTTTCTCTCGGACTTAACGGACTTGGATTGTGTGCAACACAGTATGCGTCTGAGTATATGGATGCCGAGATTAAGTCCGGCGGTTACAGATATAATTTGCACTTTGAGCACGGCGAAAATGTAGGCGGACTGCACAAAGAAGAATATAAAAAAAGAGGCGATACCGGCACAAGAATTAAGTGGAAGCCGGACCTTAAGGTTTTCACCGACATAAATGTTCCTGTTGAGTTTTACCAAGAGACAATTAAGCGACAAGCTATAGTCAATGACGGAGTTACATTTGTATTCAAAAATCAGGTGACGTCTTCATCTTTTGAAACTACCGAATATCTTTATGAGAACGGAATTAAGGATTATGTAGCCGAGCTTGCCGGTGACAAGGCGTTCACCACTCCGCAGTATTGGGAGTGTGAGCGTGTCGGCAGAGACCGAGAGGACCTTGACGACTATAAGTTGAAAATAAGGGCGGCACTTTGCTTTTCATTGGATACTCAGCTAAAAGAATATTATCATAATTCAAGCTTTTTGGAGCACGGCGGAGCTCCCGAAAAGGCTTTTAAGAGTGCGTTTGTAAACCAAATCAACGCTTATCTTAAGGCTAATAATAAGTACAACAAAACCGATTCTCAAATAAATATTCAGGATATTGAGGAATGTGTAATATTTGTTGTATCGTCTTTTTCTACCCAAACCTCTTATGAAAACCAAACTAAAAAAGCTATAACGAATAAATTTATTCAAGAGGCTATGACTGATTTCTTCAGAAAGCAGTTAGAGGTGTATTTTATTGAGAATAAGATGGACGCAGACAAGATTGCCGACCAAATTATTATAAATATGCGTTCTCGTGTTAAGGCTGAAAAAACAAGAAAAAATCTAAAGACTACACTTCAGTCAAAGGTCGATATGACTAACAGAATACAAAAGTTTGTTGACTGCAGGTCTAAGGATGTTAATGAGAGAGAAATATTCATAGTAGAGGGTGACTCGGCTTTAGGTGCTTGTAAACAGGCGAGAGATGCTAATTTCCAAGCGGTTATGCCAGTTAGAGGTAAAATTTTGAACTGCCTCAAGTCCGACTATGATAAGATATTTAAGTCGGATATTATTACCGATTTAATTAAGGTTCTCGGTTGCGGTGTAGAGGTTAAGAGCAAAGCTGCTAAAGATGTAAGTATGTTCGATATGGACTCGCTCAGATGGAACAAAATAATGATTTGTACCGATGCCGATGTTGACGGTTTCCAGATACGAACTCTTATCCTTACCATGATTTACCGACTTATGCCTAAGCTCATTGAGGCCGGAAAAGTGTATATCGCAGAGTCTCCACTGTACGAGGTAACTTGTAAAGATCAAACATATTTTGCCTATAACGAAGTTGAGATGGACGACATAAAGGCTCAGTTGGGTGATAAAAAATATACTGTTCAGCGTTCAAAAGGTCTCGGTGAAAACGAGGCTGATATGATGTCGCTCACCACAATGAATCCTGCAACCCGCAGATTGATAAAGGTTACTCCGAGTGATGCTTTGGCTACATCTGAGATGTTCGACCTTTTGCTTGGCGACAATCTTGAGGGCAGAAAAGAATATATTGCAGACAACGGCCATTTGTATATTGATGCCGCTGATGTAAGCTGAGAGGAGGAATACATTTTATGGCTAAAAAAAGAACACATAAAGATGATGCCGAGCAGAACAAGCTTGCAGATAACGTTCATATTTCCGGCGCCGGCACTATAGTTGATGAGCATATTGTAGATACGCTCAAATCAAATTATATGCCTTATGCTATGAGTGTAATTCTTTCTCGTGCTATTCCGGAGATTGACGGCTTTAAGCCTTCTCACAGAAAACTGCTTTATACTATGTATAATATGGGACTTCTGCAGGGCGGCACAATAAAAAGTGCAAATATCGTCGGAAGAACCATGCAACTCAATCCTCACGGTGACGCATCAATCTATGATACAATGATTAGACTTTCACGTGGCAACGAGGCGTTGCTGTATCCCTATGTAGAGTCTAAGGGCAACTTCGGTAAAGCATATTCAAAAAATATGATGTATGCCGCTTCTCGTTATACAGAGGCTAAGCTTGCACCGATTGCAAAGGAATTGTTTGAGGATATAAACAAAGACACTGTTGATTTTGTAGATAACTACGACAACACTATGAAAGAGCCTACGCTCCTGCCGGTAACATTTCCTTCAATTTTGTGTAATGTTACCACAGGTATTGCAGTAGGTATGGCATCGTCCATAGCTTCGTTTAATCTCCGTGAGATATGTGATACCACTATAGCTCTAATTAAGAATCCCGAACACGAAATTTCCGAGACATTGCCTGCACCTGATTTTGTTGGCGGCGGATATATTATCTACAATAAAGATGAACTCGACAAAATTTATTCTACCGGCAGAGGTTCGGTTAAGGTTCGTTCCAGATATACCTATGACAAAAAATATAATTGCATAGATATTACTCAAATTCCGCCTACTACAACCTCTGAGGCAATTATTGATAAGATAGTTGAGCTTGTTAAATCCAACAAGGTAAAGGAACTGTCAGATGTCCGTGACGAAACTGACCTTAAGGGATTGAGAATTACTATTGACCTTAAGCGTGGTGTCGATCCGGACAAACTTATGACTAAGCTGTATAAAATGACACCTCTAGAGGATACTTTCTCTTGTAACTTTAATATTTTGGTTAAAGGGTATCCAAAGGTTATGGGCGTCAGAGAAATTCTCAGCGAGTGGATAGAATTTAGACTTGAGTGCGTGAGACGCCGTACACAGTTTACTCTTAATAAAAAGTCCGAAAGGCTTCATTTACTCCAAGGTCTTGAAAAGATTTTGTTGGACATAGATAAGGCCATTAAGATTATCAGAGAGACCGAAAGTGAGGCTGATGTTGTACCTAACCTTATGATTGGTTTCGGTATCGACAAAGTTCAAGCTGAGTATGTGGCAGAGATAAAACTTCGCCATCTCAACAGAGAATATATACTAAAGCGTACTCAGGATATAGAAACTCTAAAGAAAGAAATTGAGGAGTTGCAAGGTATCCTTGACAGCAAGAACAAACAGAAGAAAATCATAATTAAAGAGCTGCAAGGAGTAAGCGATAAATATTCGGGCGAAAGGCGCTCGGAGATTTTGTATGATTTTGATGAATTTGACGCTAACGAGGTTACAGAAGCTGAGGATTATCCTGTTACTTTATTCATCACTAGAGAGGGCTATCTCAATAAGATTAAGACTGCCAATCTCCGTATGTCAGGCGAACAAAAGGTAAAAGAAGGAGATGCTGTTGAGCGTACCTATGAATGTTCAAACAGAGATGAGCTCCTTGTATTTACCGACAAAATGCAGGTATATAAGGCTAAGGTCGACGATTTTGCTGACGGCAAGGCATCTCAACTCGGCATTTATGTTCCTTCAAAGTTAGAGATGGAACCTGATGAAAATGTTGTATATATTTGCGTTTTGAACGAATATGTTGGATATATGATTTTTGCCTTTGAAAACGGAAAGGTAGCGAAGGTGGACATTTCTGCTTATCAAACAAAGACAAACAGGAAAAAATTGCTCAAGGCTTATTCTGCAAAATCACCATTGGCGGGTGTAACATACCTAAAGGAAGATGCAGAGATAGTTTTGTGCTCAACAAGCGGCAGAATGTTATTGTTTAATACTGCATCTCTTACTGCAAAATCTA
>URJF01000130.1 GCA_900548085.1 uncultured Oscillospiraceae bacterium
ATCAGTGAGCTTTGCGTTAATGGTGGTCGTATCCTCATTGTCTCCGCTGTACTCAAATATTTTGTCCTTATATTTATAGTATGCAGATCTGGAGATACCTGCCATTTTTGCAGCGGCAGATGCCGAAGTCGCTTCGCCCGATACCAAAAGACTCTTTGCAGTGAGTACCTTTGTATACACCTCAGGCAAAATCGACTGCTCTACAAGCAGATATTTTATGCCACTCATTTGTCCACCACCCAAATACACTTGTTTTACAGTGAAAAACACTTTCTATATATTACCACCAAACCGCTCCATATACAAGAAAAATTTTTTATTTTTTGCAAAATAGATAATTTTTTTATGAAATATTTAATAATATTTGTAATTTTGCTTGAATAAATCAAGATATTGAATTAGAATAATATTATTATTTAGATTTGAGGTAACAAAATGAATCCAAAAGTTGAAAAAAGGCGGGACTTTTTGATTAACCTGCTTTACCTCGCCGCAATATTGGGACTCGCATATGTATTTTTCAAATACATGTTTTGGATGGCGGCACCGTTTTTGTTGACATTTTTCTTTGCAATGCTGCTGCAGCGTCCTCTGAGATGGCTGGACAAAAAGACAGAAAAAAAGGCTCACACATTCTGGAGCATTGCTCTCGTCGTGCTGTCGGTAATGATAATTATTATTCCGCTCGTATTTATTTTTATCGGAATAGGAAACAAAATTTCGGACTTTGTATCATATCTGGTGGGGCAGCTTGACGATATACCTACTTTTTTGGCAACTCTCGAAAAAGAGATACTCGACCTGCTGAAGCATCTGCCGTCGGGACTGTACAAAACACTGAGCAACACTGTCACCGAATCATTCACTAAACTCATTCAGGGCGGTGAATCGGCAACATCGGCGATAGATGTGGACACAATAAAGAGCGGTCTGTCCACCGGCATATCCGGTATGTACAGCGTGGTAAAGAACATACCGTCCGTGCTGATAGGAATAGTTATCGGATTTGTGGCTTGGATATTCTTCACAAAAGATTATGACAAGATTGTACGCTTTATCCAAAGGCAGATGCCTAAAGATAAGAAGAACACCCTAGTTGAATTCAAGCAAGTGTTCTACAAGACTATACTCACAATGTTCAGAGCTTACGGTTTGATTATGTGCATAACATTCGGTGAACTGCTGTTAGGTTTTTCAATCCTTTCTATGCTGGGAATAATGAAAAACGGATACTTCGCACTGATTGCCGCCGGAATTGCAATATTTGATATTCTTCCGGTTGCAGGCTCAGGCGGAATACTGATGCCTTGGGCAATCGTTTGCTTGGTAACAGGCAACTATAAACAAACAATCGGTCTGATAATCATATATGTGGTAATCACTGTAATAAGGCAGTATATTGAGCCTAAGATAGTGGGAACATCATTGGGAGTGAATCCGATAGTAACCCTTATGGGACTGTACTTTGGTCTAAAGCTGTTCGGATTCATCGGTATGTTTGTTGTACCTATCACGATTATGACGCTGAAAGCGTTGAACGACAACGGCAGAATTTCTATTTGGAAAACATCTGAAAACGACAGAAAATAAAAATGAAAAAACGGTATTTGTCATTGAGTACAAATACCGTTCTATTTATTTTAATATCACTTACTTTTTGAGCTTAAGTGCTCTGGTTGCGTTGAGCACGGCAATAACCATTACACCTACATCGGCAAAAATGGCTACCCACATATTAGCTATACCCACAGCACCGAGAATCAAGCACACTGCTTTTACTATCAAGGAGAATACTATGTTTTCCTTTACTATTTTAAGGGTGTGAACCGAAATCCTTTTGGCAAAAGAAATCTTAGCAGGATCATCATCCATAAGGACAATATCGGCAGCCTCGATAGCCGCATCCGAGCCGAGAGCACCCATAGCGATACCCACATCCGCTCTGGATAGAACAGGGGCATCATTTATACCATCGCCTACAAATGCGAGCTTTTCTTTTTCATTCTTTTCGCTGAGCAAGCGTTCAACCTGCTCTACCTTATCGCCAGGCAGAAGCTCGCTGTGATACTCGTCTATGCCAAGCTCTGCGGCTACTCTCGATGCTGCCTTTTCGGCATCACCGGTGAGCATAACTGTTTTGCGTACGCCGTTTTCCTTAAGCTCAGCTATTGCCTGCTTTGATGTAGCCTTTGGCACATCGGAAATAACTATACATCCGGCATACACACCGTCAACGGATACATATACTACAGTACCCTCGTCGTGAGGCTCTGTTACTGTGATATTTTCTTTTTTCATTAGCTTAATATTGCCGGCAAAAACCTGCTTATTGTCCACTACTGCACTGACACCGTGGCCGGCTATCTCGCTTATATCAGTAACACAATCAGAGGCAATCTTTTCGCCGTAATGTTTGCGCAGACTCACGCTGATAGGATGACTTGAGCCGCTTTCGGCATATGCGGCATATCTGACAAGGCCTTTTTCCGAAAAATCATTTGCGGGATAAATGCCTGTTACCTCAAACACGCCCTTTGTAAGAGTACCTGTTTTGTCGAACACAACATATTTTGTATCGGACAGAGCTTCAAGATAATTTGAACCTTTTACCAAAATTCCGTTAGCCGACGCACAGCCTATTCCGGCAAAAAAGCTGAGAGGAATAGAAATAACAAGCGCACAAGGACAGCTGATAACAAGGAATGTCAATGCTCTGATAATCCACTGACTCCACATAGCGTCATAACCGGCAATAAGTCGAACAATCGGCGGCAAAAGCGCAAGTGCAAGAGCACTGTAGCACACTGCAGGAGTATAATACCTTGCGAATTTGGTGATGAAATTCTCCGACCTTGATTTTTTCATACTTGAATTTTCTACCAAATCAAGAATCTTAGAAACTGTTGATTCGCCAAACTCCTTAGTGGTGCGGACAGTTATGGCGCCTGTAAGATTGATACATCCACTGATAACCTCCTCGCCTATCTTACCACTGCGAGGAACGCTCTCACCGGTCAATGCAGCAGTGTCAAGCGTTGTGTTGCCGCTGACAATAACGCCGTCGATAGGTACCTTTTCTCCGGGATTGACTATAATTTCCGTACCGATTGCTACATCATCGGGGTCAACCTGCGTCAGCTCTCCGTCCACCATAACATTTGCATAGTCGGGACGAATATCCATAAGAGCAGTTATGTTTTTCCTACTCTTGCCTACAGCTACACTTTGGAACAGCTCACCTATCTGGTAAAACAGCATTACCGCTACGCCCTCACGGTAATCTCCCAGTGCAACAGCTCCGACTGTAGCTACTGCCATCAAAAAGTTTTCATCAAACACTTGACCGTGAATAATACCCTTAAATGCTTTTTTCAGTATGTCGTAACCGATAATCAGATACGGAACCATATACATAGCTAACTGAATATATTTGTTTATGTCAACGAACTTGCACAGAATACTTATAACAACAATCAGCACAAACGAAACAATGATGCGTATAAGCGTCTTTTTTTGCTTTTTATTCACACTGCATCCTCTCCTGTCAGATATAAATTTCGCAGTCGTCCTCTACCTTTTTACAATTTTTGAGCACGGACTTCATCACTGCCTTTTCGTCTGCGTCGTCGGCAAACTCAACCTTCATCTTTTGTGTCATAAATGAAACTGTGGCGTCCCGTACTCCGGAGGTCTTTTTTGCTGCTTCCTCCATTTTTGCGGCACAATTTGCACAATCCACTTCAATCTTATATGCCTTTTTCATAATAATAACTCCTTTTGTTGCTTTAACATATGAATAACTGTTCATATGTTAATTTGATTATATCATACTATTATTATATGTCAATAGTTTTCTGAAAGTTTTTTGAAAAAATAAAAAAGCTCGGGGCATTCAGTGAACGCCTCAAGCCTTTTGATTGAAAAATTATGTTAGATGGATACCTCATGAGCAATTTGGTAGAGATTCATATCGATAGACTTCTTCATATTAAGAGCCTCAAATATATCATAATCCACTACCTCGCCGCGCTTAAGTGCTACGACACGGTTGCCGATATCCTGCATAAGCAGCTTAACTGCATAGTTGCCCATACG
>URJF01000131.1 GCA_900548085.1 uncultured Oscillospiraceae bacterium
GGTATAACCGCCACGAGGACCGAGCCACAAACCGAAGTGAGCGCCAAAGCTGTCGCAAAGCTCTGTAACCTTAGTCAGCTTATTGGGGAATTTTTTATTGAACGACCAAAAACCGGCCTTTGTATTAGGCCAACCGTCATCCACAACATAAGCATCCAAATCCGGAGCGCCGTGCTCCTTAAGCTGCTTATGCACCTCTGTAAACGAGGTAATAATATTCTCTTCGGTAATGTCTTTCATATAATCATACCAAGAGTTATACTGAAAACGCAAATTGCAGGTGGTGCTGATAGATGCAATGTACTCAAAGAATGCATCTCTTACAGCAGAAAGAGTGTTGTTCTTGCCGCCACCCATAACAGTAACAGGACAGGCAAAATTTTCGCCCACGAACTTGCCTACATAATATCTTATGCGGCCGAGACCATGGACAATACGGTTATCCGTAGCCGGAAATTCACAGCCAAAGAACAAGCTGTCCACATAGAATGGCTGACCGAGAATAGTCTGATAAACAGGTATCTCACTGCCCTCTACCGGAGAAACGGTAAAGTGAGTCTTTGAGTTGATTATGCCGATGTTCTCCAGCACAACATAGTCGACAGGTCTACCGCCTGTTTGGGTGAGTATGAGCTGTTTACAAATACTGTTTCCGTCAGGGTGAATCCAATATTCCAATGTGACCTTGACACCCATATTCTCCTCAAATTTGAATATAAGCTTTCCGTCCTCCTCGGCACTGTCGACTACTGCAAGTCCCTTAGAAGAAAACTCCTCGCCGTTGACAAAATGAATAATAAATTCACTTCCGTTTCCGTCAGGAACAAAGCTCATACCCGAATACTTATTCAGTATTTGGCTGGCATAAAATGTGTTGTCGGATATTTTGAATTCTCGCTTGAGTCTTTTACTTTCAAGTTTAAACATTATCTATTCTCCTTTATGCTCTCTAACGCTCTCGCAAGCTGATCGGGGCAGGAAGTTCCTTTGAAATTACAATCAATACCTTTAAGTGAATTGATTACCTCATCAATTTTTTTGCCTTTTGACAGAGCGGCAATACCTTTAAGGTTGCCATTGCATCCACCGAGGAAAGAAATATCCTTTATGGTGTCGTCGTCATCAAGTTCAATATCTATTTCTCTAGAGCAAACTCCATGTGTTTTATATTTATATTCCATAATATTACCTCTCCTTAACATTTTTATTATACATATATTCCGTACTCAATTCAACACTATTTTGTAAATAAAACAGCAGAGCCGATAGACTCTGCTGTGAATGTTATTATTCCGAACGAAGTGCGTCGATAGGGCTGAGCTGTGCTGCCTTTCTGGCAGGATAAATCCCGAAGAACAAACCAACACCGCTGGAGAACAGCAATGCCAAAGCCACCAGCCAAACCGTAATCTTAGGTTGAATGTCGATAATCGAGCACGCTGCAAATGCACCCGCGACGCCTAACACAACACCTATTATGCCTCCGATAAGACAAAGTATAATCGACTCTGTCAAAAACTGCATAGTGATAGTCCTTGTTTTGGCCCCCAAGGATTTTCGTATACCGATTTCTCGCGTTCGCTCCGTAACCGAAACGAGCATAATATTCATAACGCCGATACCACCTACAATAAGCGAGATAGCACCTACGCCCGCAATGAATATAGTGAGAACATTCATAATGATGTCCACGATATTGATATATGTAGCCATATTCTGAGATGTGTAGAGGCCATTGGAATAATTACCGTGTACAGCCTTAAGGTAGTTAACGGTAGCATTGCCGATAGCGTCATAGTCTGCACCCTCCTCAGCGATAACAAACACGTTTGAGAGATTAGCCTTTGCGCCCGTAATCTGTGTAAGAGTGGTACAAGGCATAAACAAAGCTATAATCGGCTTATCCGAATTGGTCTTGAACATGGTGGACATACTGCTTGAACCGCCTAATGAAGATGTCAAATTGTCAACATTGGCAACACCGCAGATTTTAATTTTCATTGATTTACCGCTGGAAGTAACTGTTACATACTCGTTTGTAACATCCTCATAGCCGTACACATTTTTGGCGGATTCGATACCCATAACTGCAACCGGAGAATTAGCATCATATTCTTCATCGGTGAAGAATCTGCCATACTCGCAGGTGCTCGTCATAGCGAACTGAACATCACTGTTTACACCCACCATCATAACTGTAGCTTCTGTTGCTGTCTTGTCAACGGTAGCTTGACCGAAGCCCATAAGCATCGGTGAACAACGCTCAACGCCGTTTACCTTTTGCTTTATGTTAGCTACATCATCGAGAGTGATATAATCATTGTCCTGCGCCTGAGTAGTATCAACAGATACAAGAACCGCATTAGAACCCATATCCTCAATAAGACCTACGATATAGTCACGGACACCTGTACCGGCACCGACAATCATAATAACCGAAGTAATACCGATAATGATACCGAGCATAGTAAGCAATGAACGCATCCAGTTTGCCTTTATGCACTTTACAGCGATTTTTAGACTTTCTGAAATATTCACAAAAATTACCTCTTATTATTTTTTGCCGAACGCAGACTTAGCCTTTGCTGTAGCCTTGTCAACAACTTTAACCTTGAATGTATCTTCTGTATAATCCGAAGCAGGAGTAGCAACAATCTTGTCTCCTACCTTAAGACCGCTTGTTACCTGGTAAGCTGTATCCGAGGTAGCTCCTGTGGTAACAGCTGTCTTTGTAACAGTATTTTCTTTTTCGTTATAGAGATATACATACTTGCCGTCCTTTTCGAGAGATATTGACTCGATAGGAACAGATGTAACATTACTATATGTACCTGTGATTATCTGAACATCTGCATCAAATCCGACAATAATATTGCTGTCCGGATTGTCTACAGTAACGGTACACTCAACTCCGGCACCTGAATTGGTAAGTGATGAAAGTCCGCTGATGCCTGCCATAGAACCTACGGAATCCATAATGGATGATGATGAACCGCCGGTTGCAGTAGGAGCAATAGTTGCGATTTCACCGTTATACTTGCCGTAAGCTGTAGAAATAGTAGCAGCCATACCTACCTTAACCTTATGAACATCATATTCACCGAGTGAAATGGTAACAACCATCTTGTTGGTGTTTTCCAACTTAATTCCCTTAGAAACAAGAGTAGACTGCTCGCCGGCCTTAAGGTCACATTCTGTGATTGTGCCGTCAAAAGCTGCCTTCCAGCCTGCCTGAAGTTCTGCCTGTGAGTCCTTGAGCACATCGAGAGCTTCTTTTGCTGTATTCATAACTGATTTTTGTGCATTGGAAACAGTACCGTTTGATGAAGCGGAGAAAATCTCTTTTTCGGCATAAAGTGCTGCAAGCTGAAGCTGTGCAGAAGTTTGCTGAACTGTAGGAGTACCTTCGATTTCCTTAGCTACAGCGCTCCAGTCAACAGACTTAACAGCTTTTTCTATCATCTGTACTGCAACGCCGCTGTCAATAATAAGTTTTGTCTCGTCGATAATTCCCTCTTTGATAGCTTCGCTGACTGCCTTACCGCAAGCCTCTGCGATTTTGTCAGGATTCAGTTCGCCTGATGCAATAACCTGAGCTACTGTCTGAGCGATAACCTCAAGAAGCTGATTCATAGTATTGATATCCTCAGTAAGCTTAGTTATGGTTTCTGTAATTTCTTTGAGGGACTTAGTAACTTCTGCCAGATTTTTTGCAATCTCGTCTACATTGTTATTTGTAGTACGGCTGAAGCTTGTGACTCTGTTAGAAGTAGTAGTGGTAGTTGTCGTCGGCTTTTTGGTAGTCGAAGGCATAGTCCACGCAGTTGTGCTCCTTGTGGTAGTAGCCTTTTTGGTTGTGGTCTTAGTATTCTTTTTCTTAGTAGTCTTTTTTGTAGTCTTTTTTGTGGTCTTTGAAGCCTTTTTAGCATTTGCAACCTGCTTTTCTGCCTTTGCAATTTGGCTGTTGACAGAGTTCAACTTAGCCTTAGCCGCATTTTCGGATGCT
>URJF01000132.1 GCA_900548085.1 uncultured Oscillospiraceae bacterium
GGTAGATGAGATTGACTCCATCTGTGGCAAAAAGACTGTAGCTGCAAAAATGACAGATGTGCCGGGGCATACAAAGGCTCTTGTGCCTCTCCTTGCACAAAAAGGAATAAAGTTGCTCCATATCGGGGTGAACGGTGCTTCTGCTATTCCCGATGTGCCCGAATGTTTTTTGTGGCGTGCATATGGAGCGGAGATAGTCGTTATTTATTCCGGCGAGTACGGAGGCGCATACAAGAACGAGTTTGTGGACGATGTGCTGTATTTTGACCACACCCTCGATAATTACGGCGCCGGCGAAAAAACTGCTGTAAAAATGAATATAAAGCGAATACAAAAGCAATATCCCGATTATTGCATAACAGCAGGCACTCTCGACGATTATGCCGAAGAAATTTGGCAGGTCAGAGACAGGCTGCCGGTTGTTACCTCGGAGATAGGTGATACCTGGATACACGGCAGTGCCGCAGATCCGTATAAATCAGGTGCATTGCGCACACTCATAGGACTGAAAAATCAGTGGCTTTCGGATGGCACTTTGGATAGAAAAGGCGAGGAATATACTGTACTTGCCGATAATATTCTTTGCCTTGCTGAGCACACCTGCGGTATGGATGTTAAGATTACTTTGGGTGAATACAAAAATTATTTACGCCCCGATTTCGAAAAGGCAAGGACATCTAAATCGTCATATAAGCGTATCGAAAAGAGTTGGGCAGAGCAGAGAGGATATATAGAAAAGGCACTGACGGCACTTTCTCCCGAGCACAAAGCAAAAGCGGTGTATGAGTTGAAAAAACTGTTGCCAAAAGACGAGTTTCCGGCTCTCAATCTCGTGGGCTCAACGAAAGAAAAATATTCCGTAGGAGATTCCGAACTTCTGCTCAATAACTACGGCGGAATAGCTTATCTTTCAATTAACGGCAAAGTCTGTATAGAAAATAATGATTTGCCTGCCGTCAAATACATATCGCTTGGCTGTGCGGATTATGATTATTGGTTTTTCCATTACAGCCGAGATTTAGACAAGGTGGGCGTTTGGGCATATCCCGATTTCGGCAAGCCGAATATAGAAAAAATTGCCCTCGATTACAGACAGGGCAAAAAACCGTATCGTCTTAAAAATTTGACTGTTTCAGAGAACGAAAACAGTACCGAGTTACTGGCAGAATTGGATACATATGAGTATTATTGTGACTGCTTGGGTGCACCGAGAATTTTTCAAATAAAATATACGCTGGACAAAGACGGATTGTCAGCAGAGCTTTTGTGGCAGGATAAGGCTGCAAACAGATTGCCCGAGACGATAATGTTTACACTGTACCCGAACTCAAATACCGTAAAATACCAAAAAATCGGAAAAAATGTCAATCCCTACGATGTCGTATCAAAGGGCGGAAGAAAGTTGTCTGCTGCCGAAAAGGTGATTTTTGATGACTTCGAAATCAATAATTATCATTCTCCGCTCGTTAGTTTGGGTACAGGTAAAATTTTGCATTTCGACAATAAATATGAAAATCTGTCGGATGGCATAACCTTTGTTCTCTACGATAATGTTTGGGGTACAAATTTTCCTCTGTGGTACAGCGACAATGCCTATTTCAAATATCGTATAGAATCTATAAAATAAAAAAAGTGTGACTGCTCGTTTTGAACAGTCACACTTTTTTATTTTAATTACCATCCGTCGCTGCCGTCAACTATGTTGTCGTCTTTGCCTATATCACTTGTGGTGACTACGCTTTCAACAAAAAAGTATTCGGTATTTATTCTTGGCTTTTCGTATGCCTCTTTCATATATTATGCCTCCCTCAACAAATCGTAAAGCTTTGATTTTATATCATTATTTATGCTGTTGTCTCTCATAACGAGCTCTGCCACATCTGAGAAACTACCCATTATTATGTCGGAATAAAAATACATTCCGTCGATGCAGACATAGGCTCTGGCAGATATTTCTCTGTCGTAGTATGCTTTTGGAATATTGGATACCACGAGGTTAAAGGTAGTGTTATCGCCGTGATTGATTTTGTTATTTGCGACAACCTTTTTTATTCCGTTGGTGCCTACATTGTCTATGTTCAGATTTTGGAGTCCTTTTTGGCTGTAGATAAAGCCGTACTCTACCTTGTCGGCATCTTTTTCAAGCTCGTTTAGGTTGTTCCAATTAAATCCGAATCGTATGCCGGCTGCAGAGATACATATGCTTCTGCCCAAAGCACCGGTCATAGAGTCAGAGTCTATGAAGGTAGTGTTTTCCGTACTGCTGCTGTCTGTTTCTTTCACATAAGTATCTGCGGAGAATACTACATTGTATGTGCCTCCGTCCACTAAAGTTTGCTTTGAGTTCGGCTTATATCTGCTGGACAAATACAGGGTGAACAGTTTGCTTTCGGGCAAAAGAATTCTGTCCGATTCGTCTACATTTTCAAGAGACGGTGCGAAAATATACAGCAATGACGAGCATGATGAATAGTCTGATATGCGGCAGCTAAATTCCGTAGCTCTCGGTGTGTATACAGATTCAAGCCTCGGCTTAATATTTTCCTTTTCCATATACTCCTTACCAGAAGAGTCTATGGTGTAGCAGGGAATTTGTTGCAGCTTTGGAGCATACACACGGTTCAAATTTATACAGTTATAGAACACCACATCGGTAGAGTTGGTTATTTTTTCGGCACTGTTTATATTAAGATTCCTCAGAGACGGACCGCTGAAAGCAAGACCGCCTATAGATTTGCACTTTGGCAGATATATGTCCTCAGCGGAGGCGTTATAGAATGCTTGATCACCGATTTCTGTACAGTACGGCAGTTCTACCGACTCAAATGGGGCATCACAAAATCCGGCGTAGGCTACCTTTTTTACCTTGAGAAAATCCATTTTTTTCGGTAAAGCAGTGCACTTGCCGAAAGCTCTGTTTCCTATTTCTTTTATATTAGGCAGGGATGCATTCATCAGCAAATTGCAACCGTTAAAGCCACCGTCCAAAATTTCCAGCTTCGGCAGATTTGCCGATATAATCGGACTTACCTCAAATGCCTTGCGTTCGGTAGTCAACAGGGGAAAGTCTGCAGACTCTATTCCGCTGTTTGTGAATGCGTTAGACAATGCAGTCCTGATACTGTTTGAGAATGAAAAATCATTCATCAAAATGCAACCGTTAAAGGCGTCACTACCGAGATATGACAGATGCGGCATTTGTTCATCATACATATCCACACAGCCTCTGAACACAGCCGAATTGCATTTGGTTACACCGGCCGCTTTTATCGTTTGCAGCTTGCTTTCGCTGAAAGCACCGCTTTGCAGTTCGCTCACTGTGTCGGGCAAAATTATGTCGGTAATGTCACTTTTGCTAAAGCAGTCCTTGCCTATGGCGTTTGGCTCGACTCCGCATACTGCGTCCGGCATAATTATTGCCGTAGCACTACCGTTATATTTGGTTACCGTTCCGCTTGCTGTTACCTCAAAATCGGAGGGATTAGCCACAGTCATAGCGTTGTACATACCGGTAGTGTATTTGCTGTGCAGCTCGCCGTCCTTTGAAAATGTGGCGGCAATAATCTTCGTTTTGCCAGTTATTTCAATAGGGGAGGAGTACACTGTGCCGTTATTTTTGCTTGGCAGAGTGCCGTCTGTTGTGTATATGATTGTTTCATTGTCGTTTTTGTCTGACAATGATACGCTGAATGTGCCGGTGTATGTGCCGTCTGCACGGTCAAAGTCTATAGTGCTCGCATCGGCATCTTCTATCAGGTTGTAAAAATTCAATGTGCCTGCACCTGCCCATTTTTCGCTGTTCGGAGCATTTGTGTTTAGGGCGGAGCTTTTTATTTTTGCTTCTGTTTCGTCCGGGGTGAGTTCTTTGTTCTGCATGAGGACAATGGCTGCGGCAGCAGAAATGAATGGTGCGGCAAAAGAGGTGCCCGATGCGTAAAATTCATATTTTGCGGGTGTGGTGATTTTTGTTACAGTTACATTTTCACCG
>URJF01000133.1 GCA_900548085.1 uncultured Oscillospiraceae bacterium
TGGAACTTGAAGAAAGAGTTGTTACCATCAACCGTGTATCAAAGACAGTTAAGGGCGGTAGAATTTTTAAATTCGCAGCACTTGTTGTTGTAGGCGACGGTAACGGCCTTGTAGGCTTCGGTATTGGAAAGTCAGGCGAAGTTCCTGATGCTATCCGTAAGGGTATCGAAGATGCAAAGAAAAATGTAATTAAGGTTTCACTCAGAGGAACTACTATTCCTCACGAAATCACAGGTAAATTCGGTGCAGGCGAGGTTCTCCTCATGCCGGCTCCAAAAGGTACCGGAGTTATTGCCGGCGGCCCTGTTCGTGCTGTTGTTGAGACAGTAGGTATCAAGGATATCCGTACAAAGGCAATCCGTTCCAACAACCCTTGCAACGTAGTAAGAGCAACTATCAATGGTCTTAGCCAGCTTCGCACTGCCGAAGAAGTTGCAGCTGTTCGTGGCAAGAGCGTAAAAGAAATTGTAGGTTAAGGAGGGGTTTAGTATGGCAGATATCAAAATCAAGCTTACAAAGAGCTTAATTGGCAGCAAAAAGGACCAAATTGCCACCGCCCACTCACTTGGTCTTCGTAAAATCGGCAACGTAACAGTTCAGCCGGACAACGCACAGACACAAGGTAAAATCAAGAAGATTTCCCACCTTGTTACTATCGTAGAAGAATAAGGGGAGGTGCTCTAATGAAATTGCATGAACTTTCTCCCGCAGAGGGCTCCAAAAAGGCAGTTAAGAGAATCGGCAGAGGTGCTGGTTCAGGCCAAGGCAAAACTGCCGGCAAGGGCCACAAGGGCCAAAAGGCACGTTCTGGTTACAGCAGACGTCCAGGATTTGAGGGTGGTCAGATGCCACTCCAGAGACGTATTCCAAAGAGAGGATTCAACAACATCTTTGCAACCGAGTATGCAACAGTAAATGTTTCTGCACTTAATGATAGATTTGAGGACGGAGCAACTGTTGATGCTGAGAGCTTGGTAGCAAGCGGTCTTATCAAAAAGACACTTGACGGTATCAAAGTTCTCGGTAAGGGCGAGATCACAAAGTCTTTAACAGTAAAAGTTGACGCAATCAGCGAGTCAGCTAAGGCTAAGATCGAAGCTGCCGGCGGCAAGGTGGAGGTGCTGTAAATGATCAAAACAATCATTAACGCCTTCCAGCTTAAAGATATCAGAAGAAAGCTTCTCTTTACCGCTTTTATCATTCTTATATTCAGAATCGGTTCAGTTATTCCTGTACCGTTCCTGAATATCGTAGATGAGATAAATGTCGGCAAGGGCAATACAATCTTAACTTATCTTAGCTTGATGACAGGTAGTGCATTCACATACGGAACTATATTCGCTATGTCCATCACCCCGTACATCAACTCATCCATCATAATTCAGCTGTTGACAGTAGCTATTCCTGCACTTGAGAATTTGCAAAAGGAAGGCGAAGAGGGCAGAAAGAAGATAACAACTATCACAAGATTTGTTACCGTAGCTCTTGGCATCCTTCAGTCTGTTGCATATTTCTTCTATCTTCGTGCAAATAACTACCTTATGACTGACGGCGCAGGCAATGCGTTTACAGGTTTTGATGCTGTATTTCAGGCTGTGGTTATCATCGCCGTTCTTACAGCAGGCACAGCAGTAATTATGTGGCTCGGCGAACAGATTTCGATTGACGGTATCGGTAACGGTATTTCCATTATCCTTTTTGCCGGAATCGTATCTCGTTTTCCAACTCTTATCAGACAACTCTTCCAGTACATTTCAACAGGCAGAAATGTATATAAGGTTCTCGTTCCTGTAGTAATTGTAATCTTCTTGCTTATGATTGCTTATATTGTATTGGTAGATAATGCAGAAAGAAGACTTCCTATTCAATACGCAAAGCGTGTTGTAGGTCGTAAGCAATATGGCGGACAGTCCACTTATATGCCTATTAAGCTTAATATGAGCGGCGTTCTTCCTATCATCTTTGCTTCTTCTATTCTTTCACTCCCTGCTACTGTTCAGATGTTTATTTCAGCTGACAAGTATAAAGGCACAGGATGGGAAAAATTCTTTGATGCCTTCCAGAGTGATTCTTGGTGGTACGCAGCTATGTACTTCGTACTCATCATATTCTTCGCTTATTTCTACAGTACAATCCAGTACAACCCGATAGAAATGGCGAATAACTTGCGTAAAAACAATGGCGTAATTCCGGGATTCAGACCCGGCAGATCCACTTCCGACTACATTATGAAGATACTCTCCAGACTTACTCTGCTGGGTGCTCTTATGATTTCGGTAGTAGCTCTGTTCCCAATCATCTACTCACTTATCTGCGATGCCGCTATTAAGCCTCTCGGCGATAGCGACGGCGGTATGTCAATCAGCCTCGGCGGTACCTCACTTATCATCTTGGTAGGTGTTGCACTTGAGACAGTTAGACAGCTTGAGTCTCAGATGATGATGCGTCATTACAAAGGCTTTCTTGATTAACTGAAAGGGGTATAAATATGAAACTCATACTTCTCGGTGCTCCGGGTGCCGGCAAAGGTACTCAGGCAGAAAAGATTTGTGAAAAATATAATATCCCTTCTATTTCAACCGGTAACATTATTCGTGCCGCTCTCAAAAACGGCACGGAGATGGGACTGAAGGCAAAATCCTATATGGATGCAGGTCAGCTCGTACCGGATGATGTAGTTATAGGAATAATCAAGGATCGTCTTAAAGAAAAAGATTGTCAAAACGGATTTATTTTGGATGGATTTCCTCGTACAATTCCTCAGGCTCAGGCTCTCGTAGATATGGGTGTCGATATCGACAAGGTAATCGACATTGAGGTACCTGACGAGGCGATTACAGCAAGATTGTCCGGACGCCGTGTTTGCTCAAAATGCGCTAACTCTTATCATGTGCTTTACAAAAAGCCAAAGGTTGAGGGCGTATGCGACGCTTGCGGCGGAGAATTGATTCAGCGTAAAGACGATGCTCCCGAAACTGTTCAGGCTCGTCTCGTGGAATATCACGAAATGACAGAGCCACTCAAGGGCTTCTACGAAAATCTTGGAAAGCTCAAGGTTGTAGAGGGTCAAGAGGATGTAGCAGATACAACAAAACTCGTTTTCGCTGCATTGGAGGATTAACATGTTAGTGCTAAAGAGCAGCCGTGAATTAGAGCTTATGAAAGAGGCTTGTGTAATTTCGGCTCAAGCATTACAGGTGGCAGGCGAGGCAATTAAGCCCGGCGTAACCACATATGAAATTGATAAAATTGCTTATGATTTCATCAAAAAGCATGGTGCAACACCTAACTTTTTGAACTACGGTGGTTTTCCTGCTACCGCATGTATATCTATAAATGATGAAGTTATCCACGGCATTCCGAGCAAAAAGCGTATCATCCGTGAGGGTGATATCGTTAGTATTGATTTGGGTGCCGCAAAGAATGGCTATAACGGCGACAATGCTGCCACTTTTATCTGCGGGACTTGCTCTCCTGAGGTAAAGCGGCTGGTGGACACAACCAAAGAGGCTCTCCAAAAGGGCATTGAGGCTGCTGTTCCGGGCAACAGAATCGGCGATATAGGTCACGCTGTTCAGACATACTGTGAGGAACGGGGTTTTTCCGTTGTCAGAGATTATGTTGGACACGGCGTTGGAACAAAGCTTCACGAAGATCCCAGTGTACCGAACTTCGGACACGCAGGTCGTGGTATCCGACTATTACCCGGAATGACATTGGCAATTGAACCAATGATAAATCTGGGAACCTATAAGGTTAAACAGCTTTCTGACGGATGGACCGTAAAGACTGCTGACGGCAAGGCATCTGCTCACTTTGAGAACACTATTGCCATCACATCCAACGGACCTGTCATTATGACGAAAGCATAAGTTGAATTGCAGGCGATTACGCCGTAATGTGATTCCAGTTAATTTAACATCAATCGTAAATATTCAGCGAGGTAAAAGATGTCAAAGTCAGATATGATAGAAGTTGAAGGTAC